>CAMNFX010000031.1 GCA_946537585.1 uncultured Lachnospiraceae bacterium | reverse complement strand
CCTGCTTTTCTCGCCTTTTATACATCTCGTCAAAATGTGCTGTTCTTCCGGGATGAAGCTCTAATCCCTTCTGATTTCTCGGGATACTGTTGCAGTTTCCGGCGATGATCCCGAGGGCGATAGAAAACAGGACATACAGTATCCATGCCCCAAGCGCTGCCCAGAAAAATACCATGGGAAGGCCGACTATAAAGTGCAGCGCCAGAAGGACGGCCGCCGGAAGTAACCAGCGGATCCTCAGGACCATCATCAGCAGCACGCCCAGTAAAAACGAGTTGTTTGCCACCAGTATCCTCCTTTCAGTCTCAGTGTTTGATGAATTTCGCCTGGTCTGCCGTAGAGCTTAAGCGCGACATGATCTTCTCAAACATCACGCCCTCAGCGATCGGAAGACCGGCTTCCTCGCTGATCTCGATCGCGACAGCGATAAAATCACAGGCCTTCCGGACCGCATGCTCCAGGCTCATGCCCAGAAGCAGCGAGGAGGCCACGATCGAGGAGAAGATATCTCCGGTACCGGGACGGTTGTGTCCGGTCTTTTTAACGGAGATAAATTTCACATCATGCTCGTCCGCAAGCGTATTCAGGATGCGCTCTCCCCGGTCCACGCCGGTGATCACGATGTCCGTAGGTCCGAGCTTCTTAAGCTCTGTAACGATATTGAATAGATAGGACTTCAGCCTCCGCATCGTGCGGTCGCCTGCTGCATCCATCACAAGATCATAATCAAAGCCCGTCAAAAGGCAAGCCTCCGTAATATTCGGCTTAATGACCGTTGCCTGCCGGATCAGGTGCTCCTTGATATATTCGGCATAATCGGGAGTAAAGCCTCGGTAGAGTCTGCCGTGATCCGCCATAGCCGGATCTACAAAGACCAGTGTATCCTTCTGCTTGAACTTTTCGATAAATGCCGCCGTTGCCCTCACCTGCGCGTCATAATTCATATAGCCCGTGAGGATGCCGTCAAAATGGATCTTCAGCTGTTCCCAGGCCTCCATGTAAGGCGTCATATGATCCGTGAAATCAAACTTGTATTCACTCGGAAAGCCGGTGTGATTGGAAAGGATCGAAGTCGGCACCGGACACGCCTGGACGCCCAGGGCCGAAATAACAGGAACAGCCACTGCTAAAGAACAGTGGCCGTATCCGGACAGATCGTTGATAACTGCTAATTTTTTAGGAATGTCATGCCTGCTCATAACTCAGTCCGCTCTTGTGCAAAATCGGGACAAGGACCCGGAATAACACTTCGGCTACAATGACTGCGATCACGGCATTTATGAAAGAGGTGAGGCCCTTCTGGACCAGCATTGCGAAGACCGCCTCCATGGGGTTGCCCATCACCAGGCGGTAGGTGATAAACTCCTTCGCAAGGTACCCGATGATATATGCCAGCTCTCCGATCGCACCGCAGATCGCGATGTTCGCGGTCTTCCCAAGATGAGAGAAGGTCTCACGATGATAGAACAGTCCGGCAAAATATCCCATCAGGAACTTGGTCGCAAAGGTGACGCACCAGCCAACGGGATTTCCGCCCCAGAATACCAGGTCAAAGAAGAAGGAACCGAGACCTGCGGCAAGGCCGCCGGGAAGGGCGCCCATCAGAAGTCCCGAAAGAATACACATGCCGTTACCGAGATGGAACCTGGTAACGCCAAGAATCGACGGGATACGGATCTCGATCTTCGAACTGACAAATACCAGCGCAGCCATCAAACCGATAATAGATATCTGTTTTACTGTAAGTTTGCTTTTCATACTGCCACGCTCCTTTTCAACTGTTGAGAGGTTTCACTTTTTTACCCCCTCCTGTGCAAATAGCGTAGCGCATTCTCTTAAGGAAATCAATATGTCCCGAAGGAATGTAAGAAAGCTTTTATATTTTTGATGGGGTCCCCCTTAAAAACTGCCGAGCCTGCGACAAAAACATTTGCCCCGGCCTCCAGGACCTCACCGACATTATCGAGTGTCACGCCGCCGTCCACCTCGATATCCATCTTGGGACAGCCTGCCTCCGCAGCCATTTTGCGAAGACGCCGGATCTTGTCCGTGACATAGGGGATATACTTCTGCCCTCCAAAGCCGGGATTTACGCTCATCAGAAGGACCATATCCAGCGAAGGAAGGATATCCCGGACAGTCTCGAGTGAGGTAGCCGGATTCAGCACTACGCCTGCCTTTGCCCCGGTCTCTTTGATTGCCTGCACGGTGCGGTCCAGATGTGTGCAGGCCTCCTCGTGGACCGTGATAATATCCGCGCCTGCCTTCCGGAACTCCTCTACGTAGCGGATCGGCTCATCGATCATCAGATGCACATCGAAGGGATGATCCGTATAGGGACGGATCGCCCTGATCACGGGCGGTCCGAAGGTGATATTCGGCACGAACATGCCGTCCATCACGTCGATATGGATGTACTGGGCACCTGCTTCAGCACATTTTCTGACCTCCGGTCCGAGATTTGCGAAATCCGCTGAAAGGATCGAGGGTGCAAGAATATATTTCATACAAAAAGCCTCCCTGCTATGAAAGTTAACGAGAGCAAGTCACTGACGCAGCTCGAGTGTTACTTTCATGTATACATAGCGAACAGCATCGCTGAGAGCTGTGGTTTCCTTAATAATTATGACATAAAGCCCGGAGCCTGCCGTATCGGGGAGCTTTTTTTCTCCTGTCCGCAGCATTCTCCGGGCCTATCGTACCATAAATCACAGCCTTTGTGTTGTATGAATAAACGAATCAGAGGTATTTGAGAAGTTCATCCCTGTCCGCATCCCAGCGGGCGTCGGCAAGACCGAAATCCATCCGGCGGTAGCTCCAGACAGCCCTCGAAATGCCGTGCTTTTCAAAAACGGCATGGATAGCCTTGAACCAGGGCAGCGCTTCCTTTGTCGGTACGATGTCGATCACGCCGTACTCCCCGCAGTAAAGCTCGGCTCCTTCCTTTTCGGCCTTTTCGATCGCCGTGGAAAACAGCTCCTCAAAGTACTCTTCGGAAGCACCGCTTTCCAAAAAGCTGAAGCGGTCCTCACGGTTGAGGCCTGTATCCCAGTGGGCGCCCTGATGCGTGAACTTCAGCGGTTCATAGCAGTGGAAGTTATAGACGACACGCTGATCAAAGGGAGGATCGAGAAACTGCACCTCTCTCGCGCCGTTATGGTGATAGCTTCCCAAAAGCACAGCTGTCTTAGGCGCATGCACGCGGATCCTGCGGACGCATTCCTTCGCGATCTTCATCCAGGGAGCAAGGTAATTTTCCTCCGTGACCTCGTTTAAAAGCTCGAATGCTACATGATCCCAAAGCTTTCCGTAACGAGCGGCAAAGGCCTCCCAGAGGGCATAGAAGAACTCCTGATAACGCCCGCTTTCAAAAAAGCCGCCCTCTCCTTCTTCCCTGTCAAAGGAAAATCCCATGGTCTTATGAAGATCCAGCACGGTCTTAAGGCCGTTCTTCTCACACCAGCCTATGGCGCGGTCGATCCTGTCAAAGCCCTCTTCGATCAGCGCGCCGTCCGGCTTCTGGATCACATTGTAATCAACCGGAATCCGCACATGGTCCATCCCCCAGTCCGCGATGACCTTAAAGTCCTCCTCCGTAATAAAATGATCGAGGCGGTCCTTGCTGTAGTCGCACTGGGACATCCAGCCGCCTAAGTTGATCCCTTTCCCAAAGCCCAATTCTTTAAGCATTATACATCCTTTCTTTTTACATCCTTTGAAAACCTTCGGCTTTCTTCTTAAAGCAGCTTAACACTATATAAGCCGCCCGGCAGCCGGGTACATATATAACGAATGCAGCGTGGTGTAAGATACTCTTCACAGTTTACACCACGCTGCGATTCAGGAAACAGCAATGTTAAAAATGTCTCAGCCCTTGACCGCGCCCGCGGTGACGCCCTTGATGATGAATCTCGACAGGATCAGGTAAACGATCAGCACCGGCAGGATCGCCAGCAGGATGAACATGTAGACCTTGCCCATATCGAACTTCGAATAATCGGCGGAACGAAGCTGCGCGATCATGATCGGGACGGTCTTCATCTCGGCCTTGTCAAGCAGAAGTGCCGGGATAAAGTAGTTGTTCCAGGACTGTACGAAGGAGAAGATCATCTGTACCGCGATGGCCGGCTTCATGATCGGAAGGACGATCTGGTTGAAGATGCGGAACTCTCCCGCTCCGTCGATACGTGCGGATTCCACGATCTCATAGGGAAGCACGCTCTCCATGTACTGCTTCATATAGAAGAATACGACCGGCGCCGCGATGCTCGGAACGATCAGCGGCAGGAAGTTGTTGGTCAGCTTCAGCTTCATCATCAGCTGGATGAAACCGACGGCGGAGACCTGCGGCGGGATCATCATGACGGCCATGATGAAAAGAAACGCCGGCTTTTTGAGCTTGAAGTCATAGATGTGAATGCCGTAGGCGGTCAGTGCCGAAAAGTAAGTCGTGAGGATCGCGCAGCTGGATGCAATGATGAAGCTGTTGAGCATTCCCCGCGGGATATTGATGGATGCATCCGTCCAGGCATTCTTCAGGTTTTTAATAAAGTTCCCCTGCGGCAGTGCCGAAAAGCCTGCCTGCAGCTGCGCGTTGGAACGCGACGAGTTGATGATCAGCATATAGAAGAAGACCAGGCAGAGGAAGGTCAAAAAGAGCAGTATCGCATATACGAGGATGCGGAGCATCAGAAGATGGATCCGGGCTTTTTCGCTTTGATCGTTGTTTTTCATTTTCCTTTCCTCCTTCCTTAGTACTTACGATGCCTGGCGGGCTTTTTGTACTGGCGTGACAGCGAGCTGTAAACGACGAGGCTCAGGGCTGCGGAAATGATGAAGAGCACCACGCTTACCGCGCCGGCCATGCCGTAGTTCTTGCTGGTCGTCAGATAGTTGTTTAAGTACATGACGACGGTCATCGAAGTTCGGTTCGGCATGCCGATGCCCTTCGTCAGGATCTGCGGTACATCGAACATCTGGATGCCGCCGATCATCGCTGTGATCACGGTGTAGATCAGGATCGGCCGAAGCAGCGGCAGTGTCACACGGAAGAAGGTCTGTGTGGAGGATGCGCCGTCAACCATGGCCGCGTCAAAGAGGCTCTGATCGATGCCCTGGATACCTGCCATCAGGAGGATGGTCGTATTACCGAACCACATCAGGAAGTTCATGAGGGAGATCAGGACACGAACGCTGATCTTGATGTTTAAAAAGTCCACGGCCTTGTCGACCCATCCGGCGCCAAGCAGGAGCTGGTTCACCGGGCCTACCGGGGAGAACAGTGTAAAGAACAGCATGGAGAACGCGGAAGCCATGATCAGGTTCGGCATATAGATCACGGTCTTAAAGAACTGCTGTCCCTTGATATTCAGGCGGTAGCTGGTGAAGAACACCGCCAGCAGCATTGCGACCACGATCTGCGGGATCGCGCCCATCAGCCAGAGGATAATGGTGTTTCCGAAATACTTGAGTATTCCGATGGTTCCGGAATTATCCGGGCTGAACAGCTTTACAAAATTCTGCAGGCCTACGAACTTCGGCCCCACCTGCGTCAGTCCGTCGCGGTAGTTCATAAACAGACTGTTGTAAAAGGTCATCAGCTGCGGGATCAAAGTGCAGCAGATGTACGCCGCAAAAAACGGTATGATGAAAATGTATCCCCATTTCGCGTTTCTCGGGCTCTTCTTTTTCAGAACTTTTTCTTCCTTACTCATGATTGCTCTCCATCTTGTACTGGCCTGTTTCCTGCGGTTTCCGGGAAATCAGCAGTTCCTTATGCCTTTTGCTGTTCACTTCCCGCAAACGGCAGCAAGACCGGCCGTTACGGATCCTTACCCTTTTAGCAAAACCGGGGCAAGGCATGTATGCCTTGCCCCAGCGAGCGTAAATCATCAGATTGTATCAGTTTCGGACTTCTTTCCTTACTGCGGAGTAACGATAGCCGGATAGGTCTCGTTTACGTAGTTGTAGAAGTTCTTCAGAGCGGTCTCCTTGTCGACAGAGCCCTTGTAGTACTCCTGCATCTGGTTCTGCAGACCCTCGTTCAGCAGCTGATCGTAGATGGTGTGGTTCTCCCAGACGATGTTGTCGGTCATAGCGGAGAATACTGCTACATCGTTCTGTCCGCCGAGGAACTCGTTGCCGTAGCTCTCATCAGCTGCGAACTTAGCGTTGACTGCCTGGTTGTTGGAGAACTGTGCCTCGTTCTCTACGAGTGCGGAGCAGACTTCCTCATCATTGATGAAGGTGTTCATGATGTCAGCAAGCATAGTCGGGTTGTCGGTGCCTGCAGGAGCCATCAGCCATGTGCCGCCCCAGAAGTGAGCTGCCGGACCTTCGGTGATTGCCCAGTCGCCGGAGCATCCTTTTTCGGGATCCTGTGCATTGCCCATGCAGAAGTTGAAGTACCATGCCGGGCCGAAGAAGCACATTGTCTTGCCGTCTGCGAACATCTGAGCGTTCTTCTCATCGTCCCAGATACCTGCGGTCAGGGTGTACCCGTTCTTAATGAACTCATCGGTCTGATCCATCCATGCCTCGATCTGCGGATCGAACTGCAGGTTGTTGTCTGCGTCTACCCACGGAGTGGTGCAGTTGTTGGAGAATACACGATAGGTCTCTGCGAAGGACGGGGTCATGTAGTAGCCCTTTGCCTTAGCGTCAGCTGCGACTGCATTGAACTTCTCCCAGCTGTCAAGCTTAGCCTGGACTTCATCCGGCTCAGAGGTTCCGAGAACGTCCTCAGCGATGGAGCGGCGGTAGATCAGAGCTGACGGGCAGCACTGGAAGGAAACGCCCTTGACAACGCCGTTTGCATCGGAAGCAGCCTGTACGGTGTAGTTGTAGGTGTTGGAGAAATCAGTCACACCGATCTTGGTGATATCCTGGGTAGCATCGGAGCCTGCATACTTCAGAATGTAGTCAGCCTCTGCAAGGAACATATCGACCTTGTCATCATCTGCGGCATTCTCCTGATTGAGAAGAGCCTCATCGAGCTTCTGCTGGTAAGCGCCGTTGTCGCTCGGGGTGATGATCCAGTTGACGGTCACGCCGTCCGGAACCTTGTAATACTTCTCGAAGAATCCCTTGAACTCTTCATTCCAGGCGTAGATGTTGAATACCTTGCCTTCGCTGCTCTCTTCTGCTGCAGCTTCTGTCTCGGCTGCTTCAGTCTCTGCCGCTGCCTCAGTCTCAGCTGCGGGAGCCTCGGTTGCCGGAGCTTCGGTCGCTGCCGGAGTCTCAGCCGGAGCTGCAGTAGTAGCTGCAGGCTGAGAGCCGCCGCATGCGCACAGAGCTGCTACCATGGCGGATGCTGTGAGAATTGCTGTAAGCTTTTTCTTCATAAGAACTTTCCTCCTGATAAAACTTTACTGTGAATGTATCTTTTGCTTTTCTTACTTATCCTTATGCGGGTCGCCCCGCCGATAAACTTATGAAATATCCGCGACTGATGCGCCTTCCTGCAGTGTCCCGCTGATGATGACCCGGTCCAGGATCGATGTCTTCGGATGGTCGATCTGTTCGATCAGTCTCGCCGCTGCGGTCTTTCCCATCTCCGTCGTGCTCTGCCGCCAGGTCGTAAGGACCGGGCTTAAAACCCTTGAGATCGGAATGCCGTCGTAGCCGACTGCCGAGATATCCTCAGGAACTTTCAGCCCCGCTTCCGCGATCGCCTTCATGCCTCCAAGGTAGGAGTAGTCATCCGGGAAGAAGATGCAGCTCGGACGGTTTTTCATGGAGAGGATCTTCTTCGTGATCTCATAGCAGGTTTCGGGATCATGATAGATGCCTTCAAAGATCATCTTGTCATTTACCGAGACGCCGTACTCCTCGCATGCCCTGTGGAAGCCTGCCAGGCGTCCCATAGTGACCGTCGTCTTCTCGCCGTGGATCAGTGCCAGCTTCCGGTGTCCTCTCTTCAGTACGTATCTGGTGAGATCATTCATGCCGGTGATGTTGTCCGACATCACGGAGACATGTCCGTTGAACATGTGGTCGATGGTCACGACCGGGAGCACCGTATAATTGATGAGCTCCTGGACCATCGGTTCCGTGAAATCCGCCGAGGCGATCACCACGCCGTCCACACCGCGGTAGAGGCAGTGCTGCAGGTAAGTGCTGGTATGCGTTCCTACGCTGCTGTTGATGAAGGTAATGTCGTAATTTCTCTCCTCTGCCTCCTGACGGATGCCGTCTAAAACGGAGGAGAAAAACTCATGCGCCAGTCCGCCGTGCTGCGGATCAACGAAAAGGACTCCGATGTTGTGAGTGCGGTTGGTCTTCAGTGCCCTGGCTGCCGCATTGGTCATGTAGCCAAGCTCCTTGGCCCGGGCCAGGATCCGTTCCTTCGTTGCCTCACTGATATCCTTATGCCCGTTCAGTGCCTTACTGACTGTTGCTATGGATACTCCGCATTCTCTTGCGATATCCTTCAGAGAAACCATTTGCCGGCGCCCCTTTCAAGATTCATCACGTACTAACCTTAATCGTTTTCGCTGTCTCAAATCTATCACAAAGATTTTCGTTTTGCAAGATATTGTGCATATATTTATTTGTCATACCCATATTTTCGTAAATTATATACAATTTTCGTGTTCTATTTTTGTTTAACTTCGCAAAAGCAGAAAATACAGGTTGTAATTTTCGCTGAAATAGTCTACTTTATATACTAAAGATTAACTTAAACGATTACTGTGAAAGTCAACGTGAGCAAGTTACAGACACAGCTCAAGTGTCACTTTCACGTATACGTGGCGAACTGCTCTTAAGTGAGACACGGTTTCCTAAGCTATTCAATCCAAGTCAATCGCCAGCAAGTACCTTGCCGGCTTATTTCTATAATCAGGAGGAATCCTATGAAGTTCGGACATTTTGACGATGAACGGCGCGAGTACGTGATCACGACGCCGCGTACTCCTCTGCCCTGGATCAACTATCTCGGATCGGAGGACTTTTTCACTCTCTTAAGCAACACTGCGGGAGGCTACAGCTTTTACCGGGACGCAAGGCTCCGCCGCATCACGCGCTACCGGTACAATAACAGCCCGCTCGATCAGGAGGGCTTCCGTATTTATATTAAGGATGGGGATACGGTCTGGAATCCCGGCTGGCAGCCGGTGCAGACGGAGCTTGACTCCTACAGCTGCCGGCACGGCCTCGGCTACAGCATCATTGAAGGCTGTAAGGATGATGTACGCGTTACACAGGAGCTCTTTGTCCCGAAGGGAGACACCTGTCTTCTGATGCGTGTAAAGATAACAAATGAAGGTTCCGGGGAAAAGCATTTAAGCGTCTTCCCCTATATTGAGTTCTGTCTCTGGGACGCCCTGGAGGACGGTTCGAACTTCCAGCGAAACTACTCGACCGGCGAGGTCGAGGTAGACGGCGCCGCCATTTACCATAAGACCGAATACCGTGAACGCCGGGATCACTATGCCGTGTTCTGGGCAAACCGCATGCCGGACGGCTTTGATACCTCCCGGGATGCTTTTATGGGCGTATACGGCGGCCCCGCACATCCTAAAGCCGTCTTCGGAGCCGGCTGCACCGGAAGCATTGCCCACGGCTGGCAGCCTGTCGCAGCACAGCAGTTTGACCTTGCCCTCTCCGCAGGAGAAAGCACGGACCTGATCTTCGGCCTTGGATACATCGAAAATCCTGTCGATGAAAAATGGGAAGCACCGGGCGTGATCAACAAGAAAAGAGCGAAGGAAATGATCGCCCGCTATCCGGATGATGCGGCATTTGACAAGGCATTTGCAGAGCTTAAGGATTACTGGAACGGCCTCCTCTCCACCTTCTCGATCGGGTCCGGGGATGAACGCTTAAACCGCATGGTCAACATCTGGCACCAGTATCAGTGTATGGTCACCTTCAACATGAGCCGCTCCGCAAGCTATTATGAAAGCGGCATGGGCCGCGGCATGGGCTTCCGGGATTCCTGCCAGGACCTCCTCGGCTTCGTACATATCATTCCGGACCGTGCGAGAGAACGTATCCTCGATATCGCAGCCACCCAGTTCCCGGACGGAAGCGCCTACCATCAGTACCAGCCTCTTACCAAGAAGGGCAATCTCGATATCGGAAGCGGCTTTAACGATGATCCTCTGTGGCTGATCGCAGGAACGGACGCCTACCTCAGAGAGACCGGGGATTACAGCATCCTCGATGAGATGGTGGATTTCGATAACGACTCCTCTCTCGCAGAGCCTCTTATGGAGCACTTAAGAAGGAGCTTTAACTACACTGCAACTCACCTTGGCCCGCATGATCTTCCACTCATCGGGCGTGCCGACTGGAACGACTGCCTCAACTTGAACTGCTTTTCCGAGCATCCGGGCGAGAGCTTCCAGACCACGGGTCCGAGCGAAGGCCCTGTCGCAGAAAGCGT
>CAMNFX010000030.1 GCA_946537585.1 uncultured Lachnospiraceae bacterium | reverse complement strand
CTTTTTGCAGGCACCGTCCTGCTGTTTTTATCCGTATTCGTAGATTTCTATATCTTTTCCGCTTCCAAGTATGCGATCGATCTGCATCTTACGGATACGGACAGCGGCATTTTCAATGTTTTATTCATGCCGACATCCGTGATCTATCTGGTGGCGAATTTCATTATCCGTCCGTATATGACACGCCTTGCCGATATCTTCGAGAACGGGGATCTCCCGCGTTTTCAGAAGGTCGTACGGTTTCTGAGCCTGAACATTGGGATCCTTGCCGTACTCGCGGCGGCCGGCACCCTGATCGTGGGCCGCTATGTGCTGATGCTCTTTGAACTCCTGCTCGGAAGCAAATATCACGGCGTCCTGATCAGCCGCCACTGGGACTTTGTTCTGATCATCGTCGGCGGATGCTTTTATGCCATAACCAATCTGTATTATTATGTACTGGTGATCATGCGTCAGCAGAAGATGATCTTCTTTAACTATCTTTGCATGGCGGTGGTGGCATATATCCTTACAAGGCGGGCTGTCATGGGCTTTGGCTTTGAGGGCGCGTCGACCGCCTATCCCTTATATATGCTGCTGACCATGTTCGTATTTATCAGCACCTACCATAAGGAACTCAGAAAGGTGAAGGAGAAAAAAGAAGAGGAACGGCAGCAAGGCCCTTCCGGCGGCTATTCGATGTACCGCTGAAGCTGAGACAAAACGGAAAAATGGCAGCAGAGCAGACGCTTGACATCATTATACCGACTTACCGACCGGGTGATAAATTCATCCGGCTTTTGGATATGCTGAAACGGCAGACGATTCCCTACCATGAGCTGATCGTGGTCAATACAGAGGAATCCATGATGGATGAAAGGGTTAAAGCGGCGCTTATGTCCATGCCCCGTGTGAGGCTTTCACATATTCCGCAGTCGGAATTTGACCATGCAGGAACCAGAAGAGCTGCCGCAAAGGGGGCAAAAGCGGATTACTTTGTCTGCATGACGGATGATGCGGTGCCTGCGGACATTTATCTTCTTGAGCAGCTCCTTAAAGGCTTTGAGGAGTCGGATACTGCCATCGTTTATGCCAGACAGCTTCCTGCAAAAGATACGAATGAAGCAGAAAAATTTACAAGAAGATTTAATTATCCTGATAACAGCCGAAAGAAAACCATAAATGATTTAAAGACACTTGGCATCAAGACCTATTTTGCATCCAATGTCTGCTGCGCATATGACCGAAGGGTCTATGAAGAACTGGGAGGCTTTATCGAAAGCGCCGTTTTTAATGAGGATATGATCTACGCTGCCGGTGCGCTGAAAGCCGGTTACGCTGTCTTTTATCAGGCGAAAGCACGTGTGATCCATGCACACAATTATACGGCCATGCAGCAGCTACGCAGGAATTTTGACCTGGGCATGAGTCAGGAGATGCACCCGGAGGTTTTTGCCGGAGTCCATTCGGAAGGAGAGGGCATACGGCTCGTCAGGGAGACTGCCCGGCATCTTGTGAGGACCGGCCATATCCCTGAGATCCCCCGCCTCATCCTGCATTCAGGCTGCAAGTATCTGGGATACCGGCTGGGAAAGGCGTGGAAGAGGCTCCCTGCATCGGTGATTATGAGACTTGCAATGAACAAGACATTTGCGAAGCGCCTTACAGGCGCCGGAAAACATGAAAATGCATGAGGACCTCCCGGAAACCAGATCCTGCGGGCTGTCGGTCCTGATCACGGATGAGCTGAATGAAAAGGAGCTTGCCGCAGTCAGCAGCGTGTATGAGAAAGCCCGGGCGTTTGACCGTTCAGGGTACAGTCTGCCTGATGACGCGGACAGATATTTTCTGCTGTATCACGGAGATCTGCTTCTTTCCTTTCTTGCAGTTTATTATATGGGGGAGACCCGCAGCGGAAGACCGGTCACGGAGATCGTGGCATTCACGGATCCTGATGAGCGCAGAAAGGGATATTTTGGCAGACTGATGGAGGTGCTTTCTGAAGAACCGGAAGGGGAGACTGTTCTCCGCTTCTGTGTTTATGAGAATGCGCTTTTGCTGAAGGTGCTGAAGAGCCTTCATGCAAGGCGTGACCATGCGGAGCTGATCATGACACGTTCTCTTTCGGATGATTCCTTCGGAAACGATGATTCGTCCGGCTCTGTGAGCTTTGAGCCCGAAGGCAAACCGGACGGCAGTGAGGGTTGTTTCTGCCGGGGGCGGTTCAGCGAGTGCCGCGTTCGTGTATCCGGCCAAAGGGCTTATATTTTCGGCGTTCTTACTTACGAGGGGCATCGGAGGGAGCACAGGGCCTTCCGGCTGCTTTTGGAGGTATTATCCTGGTGCAGGCTGCAGGGGGCTGAAGAAGCGTTCCTGGAAGTATCCGATGAAAACACTGCGGCGGTCGGGCTGTACAGTAAGCTTGGCTTCAGGGAAACGGAACGTCTCAGCTACTATGAAATACTGTGAGCCGGAAAAGCTGGCTCATTTGACCCGCAGCACAGCTTATGCTATAATTTATTTTTCATGATCAGAGGAACGACCAAGATCCAGAAGGCCTGCTGGGTGATCTTCATTTTTTACCTGATCGCCATCACGTACTATACGATTTTCGCCGAGTCCCTCGGAAGAGGGCCTTCATCCGAAAATGAGGCGCGGTATAACCTTGTTTTTTTTACTGAGATCCGCAGGTTCTGGACATACAGAAAACAGCTTGGGCTCAGGGCTTTCCTGCTGAATGTGGCGGGAAATGTACTGGCCTTTATGCCATGCGGCTTTTTACTGCCGGCGATCTCAAGGCGCTGCCGCCGCGTATACGGAGCCGTGCCGGTCGGATTGCTGATCAGTTTTCTGATCGAATGTACGCAGCTGGTCTTCCGGGTCGGCAGCTTTGACGTGGATGATCTGTTTCTGAACACCCTGGGAGTATTCCTGGGATTTATGCTTAACCGCATGATACAGCGCTGGCGTTTTAAACGTGCGGTCCTCCGCCGGCAAAGGCGCAGGGTAGAGATCCGCGAGATCAGCGACGAGGAAAGCCAGAAGTGAAAAGAAAGGAAAAAAAGAAGTATTCCTATATCCGCCATCCCTACAGTCATGCGGGCTGGTTCAGCTTTGCTCTGGGCCTTGTGGTCTTTACGGTGACGGTGCTCATCATGGTGACCGCTGTCAGGACAGAGGGAAGTGTACCGCGGGTGACGGCAGCTGCGGGCGTATGTGCGATTCTTCTTGGGATCATGGGTATCGTGTTTACGGTATCGAGTCTCTTTGAAAAGGAACACAACCATCTGTTTGCAGTGATCGGCGGTGTGCTTTCGGCACTGACCCTGCTTTGCTGGGGGCTGATCCTGCTTTAACAGTTACCTTCATTATGAATTTATGGAAGAAAATGTTATTTTAATTGAAAATGACGAAGAAGTGCTGAAGGAGCGCTGCGGACTTGCCGAAGAACGCATTTTAATGTTCCCGGAGCCGCTTACGGATCCTGCGCTTTGTGAATACTTTACGGTGCTCCGTGATTTTATCCGTACCTGCGGGAAAGAGCGGAGGGAGCAGAAAAAGGATCGTGCGGTCAATGAGCTCCTTTTCCGGGACCTTCAGGAGGAGCGTTATCCTCAGTCCTGGCTGGATCCTGCATATGCGGTAAAAAGGGCCGGCGGCATCGGACAGCTCCTTGCCGTGTGGTATGCCGAATGCCTTTCGCTGATCGCGTCCCTGTATGAGAAAAAAATCGAGAATACAGCCGCTGTACTGGAAACGACAATACAGATATTCAATATTTTCGAACAGGATGAAATTATTGACAAGGAACAGGCTGTCCGGGATGTGATCTATGATTACCTTTATGATTATGCTGCCATGATGACAGAGGATTATCTGAAGGGAAACTGCGATCCGGACAGCAGCTTTGCGTACGATATTCTGATGAATGCCGACCTGTCCGATACCGGAGATCACAGCTGGCTCTACAGCTACGGGGAGCGGATCACCGGGGAGGAGCTTTTGACGGCACGCCTGCTCTCAGAGCTTCCGGAAGAGATGATCGAAAAGATGGCAGAAGCCTATACCGACGGATATATCCGGGGGTTTGCCATGACCGGGAAGGACATTGGAAAAAAGTCCACCGTGCTCTGCTATTTTCCGCTCGGCCTGGACCGTTTTATGCGGGCGTCTGTCCGCCGGTTTGAGGCGGCGGGACTCCGTGTGATCCTGAACCGGCATCCGGTTCATCTGATCAATGCCAGGTTTGCAGGCAATGTTCAGCCGGGCATTTACGGCGCGCTCAACGCACAGTTTGAACATGACCACCGGGAAGACCTGGCGTTGTTCTGGGGAGATAAACTCAAGGCCTGCAGACTGAAAGCGCTCGATCAGGCAGGCGTAAAGCTTGAAGAAAAGCTCAGGAAGTTTTCCGGCCGTGCCTGTGTGGAGATCTTCGGCACGGCGGCGGAGACGCCGAGGACCAGGCCGGAGGCCCCGGCTTATTCCGAGTATCAGCTTCAGGTCAGCCGGGAGTATCTGCAGAAGGATCATGAGCTGATGAACAGGTTCATGCCGGATGAGGAGACCAGCTTTAATATCATCGCCTGGCCTGCGCCCTCCATAGCGGATGTATATCAGGCGCGTACCGGCATGGAGCCTGCGGCAGCCTACCGGGAGATCTTTGAAAAGATCGTGGAGATAAATACGCTTCCCGTAAGCCGGTGGCAGGAGATCCAGCAGTGCCTGATCGATGCCCTCGACCGGGCGTCTTTCGTCGAAGTTCACGGCTGTGAGGGAAACGGGACGGATCTCAGGATCATGCTGCATACGCTTATCGATCCCGCGTCCGAGACGAATTTTGAAAACTGTCTCGCAGATGTCAACATTCCCGCAGGCGAGGTCTTTACTTCGCCTGTACTGACAGGAACCTGCGGGCTTTTGCATGTCGGGCATGTCTATATCAACGGGTACCTTTTCAGAGATCTGAAGATCCGTTTCGAAGACGGGAGGGTACAGGAATATTCCTGTGAGAACTTCAGTGATCCCGAGGAGGGACGGCAGCTCATCAGAAGAGTGATCTTCAGGAACCGTGAACGGCTTCCCATGGGAGAGTTTGCCATCGGCACCAATACCGTGGCATATGCCGCGGCGCGGCATTATGGCATTGAAGACAGGATGCCGGTGCTGATCGCCGAAAAAACCGGCCCCCATTTTGCTGTCGGAGATACCTGTTACAGCTATGAAGAGGACCTTGCGACCTTCAATCCTGACGGAAAGAGGATCATCGCCAGGGAGAATGAATGCTCGGCACTTCGTCACAGTGCTCCGGAGCAGGCTTATTTCCGCGTTCATACGGACATTACGCTGCCCTATGAGGAGCTTGGCCTGCTGACTGCCGTAAGCCCCGGCGGACGGACGGATCTTATCCGGGACGGACGTTTTGTACTGCCCGGCACGGAAGGCCTGAATGAGGCGCTTGCAGAAACCGGAGGTGCTGTATGAGGCGGCGCAGTCTGTATCGTTTACTGAGGTGCTGCACCCTTTTCCTTTTCTGCCTTTTTCTTCTTTGCGGGTGTCACAGATCTTCGGGGGAACCGGAGACGGCGGAAGCAGCGGATGAGGAAGAAACGGAAGAGACGGAGCCGGCCTTTGAAGGGGAATATCCGGGAACCGTAGCGGCGAAGGAGCCCGGGGAGGAGGAGTCCCCCTACTACGGGATCATGTATGCGACCGTGCTTGATATCGACGGAAGCGGCATGGACAGCTCGACGGTGTATTCTTTTAAGGATAAAAACGACCCGGACAATGCATGGTCCGTGACCGGGCTGGAGATCGGCTACATTGAGGCAGAGCTTGCCGCGGGTATGGATGTGGTCATTTTATTTCACGGTGACATGGTCCGGAATACGGAGGATGTGGAGTTTATTGCCGTACTGCCGGACGGAGGATATACCCTGAAGCGGATCTCCGGAGTCACGACAGCAAATATGATGAGCTCCTTTACCGTACAGATCGGAGACGGGACGCAGATCCAGCTGATCAAGGACAACTGCAGGATCGACAATGGCGCCATGACCAGCGACAGCGGCGATCCCGTGATCGTGTATTATGCGGATGGCGGGGAGCTTGGGTGCTATCCTCTGCGCGTTTATGAAGGGAAATAGGTTCTGAATTTTGAGGTTTTTCAAACAGCTGCTTCTTAAACTGAAGAGAACAGGCGGACATGCTGCCTTTGGCGTGCTGCTGGGCGTGCTGGTTATTCTGCATGCAGGCCTGCCTTCCTATGCACAGGCGGTATGGGTCGCGCCGGAGGGCACCGTGACTGCCGGCGCTGCCATCGTGATGGATGCGGACACCGAGACCGTCCTTTGGGGCTCCAATATTTATGAACAGTGCTATCCTGCCTCGATCACCAAGATCATGACCGGCCTTCTGGTTCTGGAAAACTGTGATCTGGATGAAATGGTCACCATTACAGGAGACTCGGTCTACGGCCTGGAATCCGGTGCGGTGACAGCAGGCCTTTCGGAAGGTGATGAGGTCAGCGTCCGGGATCTTCTTTATGCGACACTGTTCCGGTCTGCTGCGGATTCTTCCAATGCGCTGGCGATCCATGTCGCAGGCAGTGTTGATGATTTTGCCGTGATGATGACCAGGCGGGCGCAGGAGCTCGGCTGTACCGCAACCGTCTTTAAAAATCCCAGCGGACTTACGGACAGCGAGCATGTGACCACAGCCTATGACCTTGCGCTCATCGGGAAGGCGTGCTTCGACAATCCGGCCTTTATGGAGATCGAGTCCTCCGAGGAATACAAGATGGGCCCTACGGCCAAGTATCCCGGCGGACTGACGGTTGCCGTGGGACACAAGATGGTCAAGAGCGGCACAAAGTATACGGATGAACGCGTTGTCGGGGGAAAGACCGGATTCATAACCGCCAGCGGCAACACGCTTATTACCTTTGCGGAAAGCGAAGGACGCAGGCTGGTTGCTGTTGTTTTGAAGGACAAGAATCCGGATCACTATCTGGATACGAAGCTTCTTCTTGATTTCGGATTCGCAAACTTTGAAAATGCAAAGATCGAGGATCCGGTTGCCCGCTATCACGCTGCGGAGCGGCTTAAGACCGATAAGATCGCCGAGGGTGCGGACTGCCATATCCTGGCAGCAGGACCCGCAATCGTCACGGTCCCGATCGGAGCCGATCTTGAAGACCTTACCGTAGGGTATGAATACAACATGCCGGAGGATGCCCCGGAGCTTGCGGCGGCAAGGATGGTCTTCCATTATGCCGATGTCAGGAACGGCAGCGTATATCTGCTCAACGACCGGGAATCAGAGCTGATGATCGACGGCGTCGACCCGGAAAACGAAGAGGAAGCGGGAAGCTCCGGAGCTTTGCACATTCCTATGAAAACGGCGCTGATCATTGCCGGGATCATCGGACTGATCCTTGCGGTCATCGCGCTTATATTTGCCCACCGGGTCTCCGTCCGGAACGAGGAGGCGCGCAGAGAAGCCTTTCGTGAACGGCAGCGCCGCCGCCTTAAGGATATGCATATGAGTGAGGAAAGCTTCCAGGAAATGGTGGAGGCAAGAAAGCATCATCAGGTGAATGAGGAAGAGAGTGCAGAGGAAGCTTCGGAACCGGTCCCTGATGACGGGGCTTCAGAAGATCAATAAATGGACCTGATAAAAAAGATATTTAATTATGAGACGATCTCCTATGTGGTCGTCGGTGTGCTGACAACGGCTGTCGACTATGCGGTCTTTGCCCTTGTCAATGAAACGCTGAAAAAGGGCGGGATCGCTTCTTCGGATGCCGCAATGGCAGCGACTGCGGTCAGCTGGTTTGCGGCGGTCCTGTTTGCCTATATCGCCAACAAGCTGGTCGTGTTCCGGAATTTTGATTTCGGACCGGCACACCTTCTGAAGGAGGCTGCGGCTTTTTTCAGTGCCAGGATCATCAGCGGCATCATTTCCCTTCTGCTGATGTGGCTGATGACCGGAGTGCTGCATCTGAACGAATACATTGCCAAGGTACTGACCTCGGTCTTCAATCTGGTTTTTAATTATGCGGCGAGCAAGGTTTTCATTTTCAGACATTAAGTATACCTGTATGGCTGCTTTTGCGATGCCCGTGATCATCCTGCTGGTGATCATGGTCTTTTCGCGTGTCTGGCCGCTCGGATCGGAATGCATACTCCGGACGGATATGTATCACCAGTATGCTCCCTTTTTCTCCGAGCTTCGTGAAAAGCTGCGGCACGGCGGTTCCCTTCTTTATACCTGGGATCTCGGGCTGGGAGTGAACTTTACCGCGATCATCGCCTACTACCTTGCGAGTCCCTTAAACTGGCTCGTGGTGCTGGCGCCCGAAAAGCATGTGATCGAGTTTATGACGATCCTGATCCTGGTACGGACCGGGCTGTGCGGCGCCGGAATGGCCTTCTACCTCCAGAAAAGGGATCCGCGCAACGGATTCGGGGCCTTCCTTTTCGGCATGATCTATGCTTTAAGCGGGTATACCTGCGCTTATTACTGGAACCTGATGTGGTTTGATACAGTAGCTCTGTTCCCGCTGGTGATGTACGGACTTGAACGGCTGATCCGGGGAGAGAGCGGGCTTTTCTACGGGATCACGCTTGCGCTTTCGGTCTTTTCCAACTACTATATCGCGATCCCGATCTGCATGTTTCTCGTGATCTGGTTTTTTGCGTACTCGGTACTGGAAACGCCGGGAAATCTGAGGACCTTTTTCATAAGGGGCATGCGCTTTGCCTTATGGAGCCTGCTGGCAGGAGGCCTGGCCGCGGCAGTGCTGCTTCCGGAGATCTATGCGTTTACCCAGACGGCATCGAGTGACAACACCTTCCCGAAAACCTTCAGCCAGTATTTTCCTGTGATCAGCATGCTTGCGCGTCATATGGCCGGCGTACAGACAGAGCAGGGACTGGATCACTGGCCCAATATTTACGCCGGCACCGCCGTGTTCCTCTGGTTCCCGCTTTATTTTCTGAACCGAAGGATCCGGGTAAAAGAAAAGGCGGTCTATATCAGCACCTGCATATTCATGCTCGCAGGATTTTCGGTCAATGTCCTGAATTTTATCTGGCACGGTTTTCACTATCCGAATTCCCTGCCTGCGCGGCAGTCCTTCATCTATGTATTTCTTGTGCTGGTCATGGGCTTCCGCGTTTTTCAGTGCCGCAGATCGATCCGGAGAGACCACCTTGCGGCTTCCTTTGCCGCAGCGATCGCTTTTATCCTGATCGCGCAGCAGACAGTTGATGATGACGCGATCCATTTTGCGGTCTATTACGCGGCGCTTCTGATCACGGCGCTCTATGCGGGGCTGTTCCATCTGTATCTTGCAAAGCGCGCGCCGCTTTCCAAAACGGCTCTTTTGCTGTTCATCCTTCTCTTTGCGGAGCTTTCGCTTAATACTGCGATCACCTCCCTGACGACGACGTCCCGTACTTCCTATACCAAAGATAACGACGACGTCCGGTCGCTGCTTGGGGAGCTTGATGATGACAGCTTCTACCGTGTTGAAAAGTACAGCCGGAAGACAAAGAACGACGGCGCGTGGCTTCATTTCCGTTCGATGTCGATCTTCAGCTCCATGGCAAATGCGGACTGCACGAAGCTGTTCAAGTCCTTCGGGTGCGAGGCGTCGACAAATGCGTACAGCATAACGGGTTCCACCCCGCTGATCGATATGCTCATGGATGTCAAATATGTCCTGTTCGGCACAAAGCAGGATGAGAATCCGGCCCGCACTTTGATCGGGGAACGGGAAGAGGCGTATCTGTACCGGAACCGCTATGTCCTCCCCTTAGGCTTTATGAGTCCGGAGGGAATGAACGGGGCATGGATCCGGGAACTGGATGACCCGGCACTTTTACAGAACTCGCTGTGTGACGCGCTTTCGCTTCCGCACGTGCTGATCCCGGAGGCGCAGCCCGGCAGCAGCGCGGACGGGACCTATGCTATCTCCCTGAGCGCGGACGGGGAGTATTATGCTTTTCTGAACAGTACGAAGATCAAGTCAGTCACGGTCAACTGGCCGACGAGAAAAAAGACCTTTGAAAACCTGGACCGCCGCTACCTGATCGAGCTCGGAGACTGTAAAAAAGGAGACCTGATCCGTTTTACGGCTGAAAAGGAAAAGGATGCCCTGCCGGTTACCGTTTACCGCTTTGATCATGCGGCACTGGAAGCAGCATATGATAAGCTGTCAAAATACCCTCTTGAGATCAGCAGCTTCGGGGATGATTATCTGGAGGGAACCATCCGTGTGGATACCGGGGATCTCGGATATCCGTCCAACCGCGGAATGATCTTTTTGAGCATTCCGTATGATGAAGGCTGGAAAGTCATGGTTGACGGCGAACCGGTTATGATATATAAAGGATTGGACGCCCTTCTGAGCTTTTACTTAAGCGACGGAGAGCATAAGATCAG
>CAMNFX010000029.1 GCA_946537585.1 uncultured Lachnospiraceae bacterium | reverse complement strand
AAAAAGCATATGAAGTACAGAAAAGACAGATACGGCACCGAACTTTCACAGCTTGGATTCGGCTGCATGCGCTTTACGAGAAAGGGCGCGGGCATCGACTATGAGAAGGCGGAACGGGAGGTGCTGCTCGCCATCGAAAAGGGCGTCAATTACTTTGATACTGCCTACATTTACCCTGGCAGCGAGGAGCTCCTCGGGCGGATCCTTGATGAAAATAAATGCAGGGACAGGGTATATATCGCGACCAAGCTCCCGCAGTATATGATGCGTTCGGCAAAGGCCATTGAAAAGACCTTTCAGGAGGAACTCTCGCGGCTTCGTACCGATTACATCGATTATTATCTCATGCATATGTTCACGGACCGCATGGAATGGGATAAGCTGAAAAGCCTTGGCATCGAAGACTGGATCCGGAGCAAAAAGGGCGATGGCAGCATCCGCAACATCGGATTTTCCTTCCACGGAGACACGGACACCTTCCTGGATATCCTGAATGCTTATGACTGGGACTTCTGCCAGATCCAGTACAACTATCTCGACGAGACCAGCCAGGCAGGGCGCCGCGGACTCGAAGCCGCCTATGCCAAAGGGATCCCGGTGATCATCATGGAGCCTCTTCGCGGAGGCAAGCTGGTAAAGCTCCCCGAAAAAGCAATGCAGGAACTGAAGGCCTCCCCGAAGGACTTCAGTCCCGCGGAGCTCGGACTTCGCTGGCTCTGGGATCAGCCCGGCGTGACCGTAGTCCTCTCGGGAATGAATTCCACAGAAATGGTACAGGAAAATATCCGCATTGCGTCCGACGCCGAGCCCGGAGATCTGAATGAGTCTGATCTTAAGCTGGTCGATACCATCCGCTCGATCATCCGGGAAAAGGAAAAGATCGGCTGCACGGCCTGCCGCTATTGCATGCCCTGCCCGAAGGGGGTAAACATCCCTGAGATCTTCCATTACTGGAATCTCATGTACCTGGAAAAAAAGATGTCCGCACGCATGGAGTATGCCCGAAATGCCGGCCTCCGCAAGGACCCGGGCTTTGCCGACCGATGTGTCGGCTGCGGCAAATGCGAATCCCACTGTCCGCAGCATCTTGCTATCAGAGAAAAGCTTAAAGAAGCGGATTCCGCACTCCGGCCGCTTCCGTTTAAGCTCGGCATCGGTGTGGCAAGGAAGATCTGGCAGCGTCCCTAAGCCCGATTCCTGTACGGCAGCCCTCATCAAAACAGCAACACAGTCATAAAAAAGACCGGTCATCCTCTGACCCCGCTGGGGATCATTGGACCTGACCGGTCGTTTTTTATCGGACAATCTTAGTTGAGAGGAGTTTCCCTTTATAGCTGTCTGCCGGAATACTTATCTCGAGCGCGCGCCCATTTCCTTAAGTGCCTTCTTGTTTTCATACATTTTTGCATCGGCACGGTCAAAGACCATATGAAGTCCCGTATCCGAATCCGGCAGGAAGTCTGCCATACCAGCCGCCACCACGGCCTCATCCGTTCCTATGCGGCTTTCAGACCGATCCTTCAGTTCCTTCAGGATCGCTTCACGATTCGCATGATCACGTCCCGTCAGAATAACCACAAACTCATCACCGCCGGTGCGGAACACCGGGCTGTGTGTATAAAGCTCACAGATCATAATGCTTGCGGACCGGATATACTCATCTCCGGCTTTGTGTCCGAAGGTATCATTGACATATTTCAGCCCGTTAACGTCGCAGACGACCACGGAAAATGCTTCTGCATCCCCGCATTGTATCTGCTCATCCAGCTCCCTTTCCTTCTCCGCATACGCATGCTTGCTCTTGACGCCCGTAAGCGGATCCGTTCCCGCCATGCGCCGTACCGTGCCGAGCTCAGCCTCACTTTCCTCTGCGCGCTTTTTCATAAGGGAATAGATATTGAGCAGGGTCATGAGTGAGAAGCCGAACATGCAGATCACGATCAGCATGCTCCTGGCGTTGGTCATCTGCAGCCGGCGCAGCTCCTGCTCCATAAAGGCAGCCGCAGCTACAGCTTGTTCTCCCTCTCCCAGCATCCCGGAATAGTACCCCATGACATCATTCATCGCCCTTCCGGTCGCTGCAACCATGCTCTGGCTCATCCAGACAAGGGAGGTAAAGAGCACAAGGGACAGAAGCCCGATCCATACGATGATGGACTTTCCGAAGCGCCGGGAACGGTCATTTTTCAGGAGATTACGGAAATAGATAAAGCCAGCGATGGCCCAGACCGTAAACAGGATATAGGATTCCCGCTCCATGGTGCCTTCCGAAAACAGATTCGGCAGCAGAAGGAACAGAAGGAAAAACACCATCAGGAGGAGACCAAAAAAGCCCGGCATCTGTTCCTTTTTGTCCCCGCAGTCTTTCGCTGTTTTCCAGGCGCTGGCACATACAAAGGCATAAACGATCGTTGCACCGATGGTGGTCACGTCTACGATCCATCCAATGGCCGTCCTTCCAAGGAAGGGGATCAGAAGGGATATCCCTGCTATCAGCCATATGGCATTCCCCGGTGCATAGCTGCGGTTGAGTTCGGAAAAACGTACCGGGATGACCTCATCCTTTGCAAGGGCATAAAGCAGCCTGCTTAAGGCAAGTGTGTTTCCGATCAGGCTGGTGATGATCAGTGCCAGCAGGGAAAAGATCAAAATCATGATCCCGGTGTTTCCCATATAGGTATATGCTGCGTAAAATGCCGGCAGACCGCGGATGCCGTCGTTGCTGCCAAGATCACGGATATACTCAAGCCAGCTTGCGTACTCCGGCGGATAAGCCGTTGCAGACAGCAGGATGATAAAAATGTAGAGAAGTGTCGTGGAAATAACAGCGATCCTTAAGATCCTTAAGGCCCTGTCGCGGGCAAAGGAATATTCCTCCGTCAGATGCGAGATGTTTTCAAACCCGATAAACGCCCAGGGGGAAATGCAGGCGATCCGGATCACCTGGGATACGGCAGACCGGTCCGGTACTACCATCGGCTCCATCGACGCGCCCACCGTTCCATGCCGGATAACTGCAGCAGCAAAACACACCGTGATGCCGATCGTGAAGAATGCCGCCATGCCGATCAGAAGAGCCTGCAGCAGGCTGCGGCTTTTTGACAGCAGCAAAGCCGTCAGGATGATCGCTGCCATGACCAGCAGAACTTCCCCAATATATACATCATATCCGAAGATCGTATAAAGATACCCGACCCGGAAAATACCCCCGAGGAAATATCTTGCAAACAGGGGGAGCGATGTTGCGTTGGCCCAGAATACCGCAAGATAAGTCAGCGCCAGGAACCAGGCCATCAGAAAGCCATGATCATATCCGAATGCTTCCTTCGCATATGTATAGGCACCGCCGGCCTCCGGGAAGCAGTTGATCATATAGTGGTAGTTCTGGGCGATCACCAGCATGATCAGTGCACCGATCACGAGTCCCAGCGTGCTGCCCAAAGGTCCCGCCTGGGAAAGATAGGTGCTGCTGGTGATCACGAGGGATCCCCAGCCGATGGCTGTTCCGATCGACAGGGCCCAGGCGCCCGCAGGCGTCATGTACGGGCGAAGCCCGCTGTTTGCAGTTTTCTGAGTATTGTCAGACATATGGCTATGCCCTCTTTATCAATGCTTACCTTACAATTTCCAGTATAACAGATGTCCTCCGGAAATGCACTTTAATCATGATTTTTAATTACCCTTTGGAGCCGTTTCATTTCAGCCATTCAGGATGTAACGCGCCTTGACATAAAACTGTTACACGGCTACAATAGTCAAAGTTAGTATGGGGTAATATGCAATTCGATATATTGAAGGGATAATAATGAAGCACAAACTGATATTCGCAGCCGCCGCGCTTGCTGTCGCGGCTGTTCTCGGTGCCTGTTCGGCACCGGCTCCGGCTGCTTCTTCCGCTCCGTCAGCATCTCCTGCAGCCGCTGGGGGCAATAAAGAAACAGATACGCTGGAGATCATTGCCACGATCTTCCCGGAATATGACTGGACGGATAAGCTCCTCGGAGATAACCCGGCGAATGCAGAGCTTACAATTCTTCAGGGCAGCGGTGTGGATCTCCACAGCTATCAGCCTACGGCAGCGGATATGATGAAGATCGCGACCTGTGACCTCTTCATCTATGTCGGAGGCGAGTCTGATCAATGGGTGGAGGAAGCCCTGCGGAACTCTTCCAATCCCGGCAGAGTAGTTTTAAATCTCATGGATACCCTCGGTGACCGCATCCGCGAAGAGGAAGTGGTTGAAGGCATGCAGGAAGACCATGCTCAGGAAGAGCTCCGGCAGGAAGCGGACGAAGAAGGTCATGAGCATCACAGCGGTGAGACAGAGTATGACGAACATATCTGGCTCTCCCTTCGAAACGCCTCTGTCTGCTGTGAAAGCATCGCCGGTGCCCTTTCAGAACTGGATCCGGAACATGCCGATACCTATGCCGCAAATCTGAAGGACTATCAGGCGGCCCTCTCCAGACTGGATGCTGATTATGAAAAAACAGTCAGCGAAGGCAGCTTCCATACACTCCTTTTCGGAGACCGCTTCCCCTTCCGCTACCTGGTCGATGACTACGGCCTCGATTATTATGCCGCCTTTGTCGGCTGCTCCGCAGAAACGGAAGCCAGCTTTGAGACCATTACCTTCCTGGCTGCAAAGACCGATGAACTGTCGCTGCCCTGTGTTCTTACCATAGAGGGCACAGATCACCGGATCGCCGATACCATCGTGCAGAATACGGCGAATAAAAACCGCCCGATCCTTACGATGAACTCCCTGCAGTCCGTCACTGCAGAGGACATCAGCAAGGGCGTATCATACCTTACGATCATGGAGGAGAACCGCAGGGTTCTGGAAGAAGCGCTTCAATAAGCTGCTTATTCTCCGGCAGCAATTTCAAAACACTATGTCTTTACTTACGATTGAACAATTGAAGATCGGCTATGAAGGCCAGCCTGTTGTATCAGATCTGAATTTCCGGGTCGATATGGGCGATTACCTCTGTATTGTAGGTGAGAACGGATCAGGAAAAAGCACGCTGATGCGTACACTCCTGCATCTCATCCCCCCGCTCGGAGGAAAGATCACATACGGAGACGGGCTTCGCGCAAACGAGATCGGCTACCTCCCGCAGCAGACCCTTGTCCAGAAGGATTTCCCTGCTTCCGTCCGGGAGATCGTTCTGTCCGGCTGCCAGGGCCGGCTGGGTCTTCGTCCCTTCTATAATGCCGAAGAGCGAAAGCTCGCTGAAGAAAATATGAAGAGGATGAATATCTATGATCTTGCTGACCGCAGCTACCGGATGCTTTCCGGAGGCCAGCAGCAGAGAGTTCTGCTCGCGCGGGCGCTCTGTGCGACCCGTAAGCTCCTCCTTCTTGATGAGCCGGTCTCCGGACTTGACCCAAAGGTAACCTCCGACATGTACGAGCTGATCACCTCCCTCAACAAAGAAGGAATCACTATCATCATGATCTCTCATGACATCACTGCGGCGATCCGTTATGCCAGTCATATCCTGCATATCGGAAGTCAGGTCTTCTTCGGGACCCGGAATATGTATCTTCAGAGCGACGCCGGAAAGATGTTCCGTGCCGAAGAGAAAGGAGCCTCCTCCCATGCTGAGTAAGCTCCTTCTGTATTTTCAGTTTCCGTTTGTGCGCTATGCTCTTATCGTTGGCGTGCTGATCGCTCTGTGTTCGTCTTTGCTGGGAGTGACTCTGGTATTAAAGCGCTTTTCCTTCATTGGCGACGGCCTCTCTCATGTGGCCTTTGGCGCGATTGCGATCGCAACGGTCCTGCGTGTCAGCAACGATATGCTGCTGGTCCTCCCCCTGACAGTGATCAGCGCGGTCCTGCTGCTTCGAACCGGCCAGAATTCCAGGATCCGGGGAGATGCCGCCATCGCCATGATCTCTGTCGGAGCTTTAGCCCTCGGATACCTTCTGATGAATATCTTCCCGGTCTCTTCCAATCTGTCCGGAGATGTATGCAGCACATTGTTCGGCTCCACATCCATTCTGACACTGACCGCCCGCGAGGTCATCCTCTGTGCGATCCTGTCCCTGGTCGTGGTCGCTGTATTCATTTTATGCTACAACAGGATCTTTGCAGTAACCTTTGATGAGAACTTTGCTCTCTCCGCCGGTACTCCCGCGGACCGCTACAATCTGCTGATCGCCGTTATCACGGCGGTGATCATTGTGCTCGCCATGAACCTGGTCGGCTCCCTGCTGATCTCAGCACTGGTGATCTTCCCGGCGCTTTCCGCCATGCGGATCTTCCACAGCTTCCGTCAGGTCACGATCTGCTCCGCGATCCTGTCTGTGATCTGTGCGCTCGGAGGCATGATCACTGCTATCCTTGCGGATACGCCGGTGGGCTCCACCATCGTAGCAGCCGATGTACTCGTATTCTTTATCTGCTGGGCGATCGGCTCTCTCAGAAAGACAGCATGATCTCCGGCCGGGAAAACGCTCTCGATCTGCTTTCCTTATCCTTTTACTGTCCTGATCAGGCTTTCCAGAGTTTCAAACAGCACATCCGGATCCACCGGTTTGCTTAAATGCGCGTTCAGACCTGCCTGCAGGCTTCGCTGCACATCCTCATCGAACGCATTGGCAGTCAGTGCGATGATGGGGATTTTTTTCGCGTCAGCCCTTCCGGAGTCACGGATCAGTCCGGTCGCCGTAAGGCCGTCCATCTCCGGCATCCGCATATCCATCAGAACGGCATCATACCATCCTTCCGGATGAGAGGTGTATTTCTCTACGGCAATTTTTCCGTTTTCCGCAAGGTCCGTCTCAATATCCCGCATACTTAAGACCATCGTAATGATCTCGGCATTGATCGGCATATCCTCCGCCAGGAGCACTCTGCAGCCCTCCAGTCCGGCGCCGCCGGCCTGCTTGTGCTCAACGACTGTTTTGCGCTTCATTGCTGAACGGAACTCATCCATCACATTAGATGCAAAGAGCGGTTTGGAAATAAAGCTGTCCACGCCGGCCTTCACTGCTTCTTCCTGAATATCATCCCACTTATATGCCGTCAGGATAATAATGGCAGATTCATTACCGATGATCGAACGGATCTGTCTGGTGGTCTCCACCCCGTCGAGCCCGGGCATTTTCCAGTCTACAAGTATCAGGTTGAAGGGCTCTCTGCGGGCATGGCGAAGCCTTACTACCTCGATCGCTTCCTCTCCGGACATCACGGTTTCCGCCGCGATCCCGACCTTTTCCAGCACCAGCCGCGCGTGTTCACAGGCAACCGGATCATCGTCGACTACCAGTACCGTCATTTCATGCGGCTGAAGCTCTTCTCCGGCTTCCGACAGGCTGCTTTCGGCCTCCATCAGGGTGACCGTTACCGTGAAGGTCGATCCCACACCCTTTTCGCTCTCCACCTCGATGG
This sequence comes from uncultured Lachnospiraceae bacterium, assembly GCA_946537585.1. GTDB lineage: Bacteria > Bacillota > Clostridia > Lachnospirales > Lachnospiraceae > Avilachnospira. The sequence goes on along the minus strand of CAMNFX010000029.1, from coordinate 3,127 downwards.
TACCGTTCATCATCTCCACGATATTTTTCGTAATGGCAAGACCGAGGCCGGAGCTTCCAAAACGGTTGGTCGATGACGAGTCTTCCTGTGAAAAGGCTTCAAATATCTTCGGAAGGAACTCCCTGTCCATTCCGATTCCGGTATCACTGATCGCAAAGCGGAGAGTGGCCTTGTTGTCAAACTTCACGGTCTGCTCAACGGTCATCTCCACAGATCCGCCCTCCGGCGTGAATTTGACGGCATTGCTCAGGATATTGATCAGTACCTGGCGCAGCTTCATATCATCTCCGATATACTGATCCGCCACCTCTCCGAGGACCCTGCAGTTATAGCTGAGGCCCTTATCCTGACACTGACTGCTGAGCATGGTGTTGATCTGCTCCAGGAGCTTCTGCAGGGAGAATTCCTCACTCTTAAGCGTCATCCTTCCGGATTCGATCCTGGACATATCCAGGATATCATTGATCAGGTTCAGGAGATGCCGGGCGGAGCTGCCGATCTTTTCCAGGTGGTCCCTCGTCTGATCGGAAAGTCCCGGATCATGCAGGGCTATGTTATCGAGACCGATGATCGCGTTCATCGGAGTCCGGATCTCATGGCTCATGCTGGAAAGGAATGCAGTCTTTGCCTTGCTGGCTTCCTCAGCGGCTGTCAGGGCATCGCTTAAGGCCTGGTTTTTCGCCATGGTCTCGCGCATCTCACGGTCAATGATCGTAAATCCCACGCCGACTGCATGGATCATACCGTCGTCCTGCTCGTCTTTGTGACGGACGCCTGCCATCCGGAGCATTTCATAATACTCCTTATTGTTCCGGTGAACCAGATAACGATAGGCAATGATCACCTCTTTTTTCAGGCTTTCGCGGATCGAAGCAGGATCAATGAACTGAAGGAAGCCCTCCCGATATTCCTCCGCCACAAAATTCCTGGCATAATCCGTAAACTCCTTGCTGAAGGAAAACTCCTGTTTTTCCTGGATGCCGTTGTCCGTACCCGGTGCCGCTCGGTAGCAGACACCGTGATCCGAATCCAGATCAATATAATATACACTGCGGTAATCAGACGCCATCGCTGTAATCATCTGATCCTGCTCTGCCCTCTGTTTTTCCTGTTCCAGAAGCTCCTGCTGCAGCTGAAGACGCTGTTCAAGCTCCTGCTGCCGGACTCTGGAAGCAGCCTCAGAGCTTTCCTTTTCCACTGCGAGCCTCGCGGATCTGCGGAGCTGGCCGAGGATGATGCTGAACATGCCGAGCAGCACCACAGCTGTCAGGATCGTCTGTGCGATGCTGCGCTTTATGATGTTGTCTGAAACGGAACGGATCTGTTCGCTGATCAGGCTCTCCCGGATCAGGTAGGTCAGCATCCAGTCGGTGTTTTCAACCGGTTTATAGTACATGGTCTCCTTGATCCCGTTATAGGTAAAGGAGGCGTACCCGTCCTTATGCGCCGCAAAATCCTCCTTCATCTTCTCCAGGGACTCTCCCTGGTCAAAGACTGCATTTTCCAGTGCATCCATCAGGTTGGTGCCGGTCGCAAGACCGCCGAGGACGATGTCCGTCAGGGCTTTGCCGTCTGCGGTATAGAGATTGCAGAAGGTCGTATTGTTTGCGTCAGACTGCAGAGATACGCCCTGCAGCATCCGCTCCACATCGATCTCCATGAAGCAGACAACCAGCTCGCGGTCCATGAATCTGATATGATCGACGGGCGCCGCAATTTCCACCTTATTATTATTATTATTATAGACTCTGATGGAGATCTCCGGTCCTTTAAGGTTCAGGTAATCGATCTGATACTCATCGATATCCTTCATCACGCCGTCCGCCGTATAGATCAGTCCCTCCGTATCTATGAAAGCAAACTTTTCCAGACCGTACAGCCTGCGGATCCTCGACTGATATGCCTGCAGCGTCTCCAGGCTCTCCAGATCATTCGCATCCATCAGTCCGAGTGCCACCTGCATGTTCTGAATGTTCGAATTCAGGTTGTTGGCAACGACCTGCTCACGCCTTCCGGCCAGCTCATCGAGATAGAGAAGGCTTACGGAATGTACCGCCTCATCGGTCGCACGGCGGGCGCTCTGCCCGTTCCATAAGGTACCCAGGATCAGAATGATAGCCACAATAACTGCACCGGCCAGGGCGAACCTGGTCGTACGGTCATTGTTCAGGGTCAGTTTATCATTGGAACTGCTCATATGATCACTCCTGTAAAAGGATCGGATATTCAGATATTTCATCCGGCGCAAAAATCATTACGCCTTCTTTTCCATATACAATCATAGTACACTTTTCGCAAAGCATCAATCACAAATACCCGCGGGGGACCGAAAGCTCACAAAAAATAAGTGCAGATGCCGGCGATAATCACTCTCCGACAGCTGCGCCTTAATACTAAAGAAGACCGGCAGTCGCCTGCCGGTCCTCTCAATGATTGGTGTCTGTTGTTATTAAATGAACGGAAAGGCCGATCAGCCCTCGATCATGATGGACTTTTTCTCCGGAAGCTTCGGAGCATCCTTCTTCGGGATGTTCAGCTTCAGAACGCCGTCCTCAAACTTAGCCTTGATATCCTCCTCGGTCACATACTCGCCGATGTAGAAGCTTCTCTTCATGGCGCCTGCGTAACGCTCCTGACGGATCACTCTGCCCTTCTTGTCCTTCTCGTCCTTGTCAAGGCCCTTGGCTGCGCTGACGGTCAGATAGCCCTGTTCAAGATCCAGCTTGATCTCGTCCTTCTTGAAGCCCGGAAGGTCGATATCGACCTCAAAGCCGTCCTCCTGCTCTCTTACATCGGTCTTCATGATATGAGCCGCATGCTTGCCGTAGAGCTTCTTGTCAACATCATCGTAATTCCTGAAGCTCGGGAAGTCAAAATTCATAAAATCATCAAACAGGTTCTCACTGAAAAGACTCGGATATAACATAATCAATTCCTCCTTTACACTTAACATCTTCTATGTTATCTGTACGGGACGGAGGAGATCGAAATCTGGAATGCTGTTCTTTCTCAAATCTCTCTGTTCCCTTGAACTGATTATGTTATATCACCGTTTGTTAGCACTGTCAATAGTTGAGTGCTAATTTTTTTAAATATTTTTTGCACTCTCTGGGACGTTTCTGCCAAA
>CAMNFX010000028.1 GCA_946537585.1 uncultured Lachnospiraceae bacterium | reverse complement strand
TCCTTCGGATCAGCGTGCTGGTCGAGATACGCGTATTTATAATCACGCCCTTCCCCCGCAAAGAGGATGCACCGTCCGCCGCAGCGCTCGGCGATCATCACACAGAGCTTCCGCACTGCATCCGGCGTCATCGGATCCCGGATCAGAAGGACGTCGCCCTTTCCCTCATACTCTGCAGCCAGCTGTTCGAAGTAATACCCTTCCAGCTCGGAGATCTTCATCTTGGCATCGATCAGTTCCTGCTTCTGCTTCTGATAGACCGAAGCGGTCTTGTCCAGGCTTGATGCCATGGCAACACTGATCTCGTGGTTCTGTTCCCAGTTCATGCTCAGGAAATCCAGCGCTCTTTTGCCGCAGACCAGCTCGATCCTGGTTCCCTTGCTGATCTTCTGGGAGCCGATGAATTTGACCAGTCCGACCTGACCGCTCGTCATGACGTGTGTTCCGCAGCAGGCGCACATGTCCGCCCCCGGGAAGGAGGTGATGCGCACGTCTCCCGTAAGCTCCTTTTTGCTGCGGTACTCCAGAGTCTTCAGCTCTTCGGGTGAGGGCCACAGGATGACCAGCGCATGGTCCTCCCAGATGTAACGGTTGGCCTCAGCCTCCAGCTCGGAAAGGGCCTGCTTTGAGATCTCCGCGTTATAGTCGATCACTACGGTATCCTTACCCATGTGGAAGCCGACATTGTCGCAGTGAAAGCGGCTGCAGATCATGCCGCTGACGATATGCTCGCCGCTGTGCTGCTGCATGTGGTCAAAGCGCCGCTCCCAGTTGATCCGGCCCATGACCTTTGTGCCCGCTTCGAGCCCTGCTTCGGCATAATGCAGGATCGTGCCCTCCTTTTCATGCACATCCGTCACCCTGATCACCCTATCAGGTGCATCCAAAGCCCAGAGAACGCCTTCATCCGCCGGCTGTCCGCCGCCTTCGGGATAAAACGCGGTCCTGTCAAGCTCGATCTCCCAGCACTTTTTTCTGTCATCAAAAGAAGAGTTCAAGACCTTCGCCTCGAACTCCTTCTCGTATACGTTTTTGTAATAAAGCTTATCTGTAATCATGCCGATATTATAATCGCTTTAATTCATTAAAGCAACACTTAAACATATTTCGTACGAAAGCCCTTGCTTTGGGGAAGCACCGCCTCCTGTCCAGGCTTTTTGTCAAATGCCGCGGAAAACAGAACCGTTTGTCTTACATCTCCGTAAGAACGGCACGGATCAGTCCGGAGAAGGACTCTGCAGCCTTTGCGGCGGCTTCATTAACCTCATCGCCTGACAGAGGCTGCGGCAGCACGCCTGCTGCCATGTTGGTAAGTACCGTAATGCCCAGGACTTCCATGCCGCAGTGGGCTGCAACCGTTGCCTCGGGAACAGTGCTCATGCCGACAGCATCGGCTCCGAGGGCTCTCGCGGCGCGGACCTCTGCCGGCGTCTCGAAGTTCGGTCCCGGGAAGAACATGTAAACACCCTTTCTTAAGGGCATATCCAGCTTTCGTGCCTTGCTCTCGGCAAGGTCCTGCAGTCTCTGGGAATATACATAGCTCATGTCGCAGAAGCGGGGGCCGAACTCAGGGATATTTTCTCCCTGCAGGGGACCGTTTCCGAAGAGGCGGATGTGATCGCCGATCAGCATCAGCTCTCCCACATGCCAGTTCATGTTGACGCAGCCGGCGGCATTGGTCAGGATCAGCTTCTCCGTACCGAGCAGCCGGATGGTGCGGTAGGGATAAGTCACTTCTTCCATGGTATAGCCTTCGTAGCAGTGAAGACGTCCCTGCATGACTGCGACATTCTTTCCGCAGAGCTTGCCGAAAACAAAGCGTCCCTTGTGGTCCGGTGCCGTACAGGTCTTGAAATTCGGGATCTCGTCGTAAGGAACATAGAGCGGATCCTCGACCTCGTCCGCCATGAATCCGAGACCGGAGCCGAGCGTGATAAGCACCTCCGGCACAAAGCCCTGCAGCCGGCGGGCTATGATCTTCTTGCTGTAAACATAGTCATCGTATTTGAATGCCATAGGGATTCCCTCCTCTTCAGACTGATATTGTGCGGACCATATTAAATCACAATGATCCGGTGTGTGCTGCGCGCGATCGACCGCACGGCCGTCCATATGAGCTTCACACTGTTTCACACTGGCTTAAGTGTACTTCCAATCACCGGCAAAATCAATCCTGCTTTCGGGTGACAATTTACTTGTACTGTGTTATTATGTGGTGTCAGGGCCAAAAGGTATTCTGCCCCTCACTGTTGATGCAGGTCGCTCCACACTGACGTGTTCTGGCTGCATGCAAAGCTTTTCCGGGCCATGAGGTATTCCGCATGAACGAAACTGTCTCAAATAATGATCTTTCCTCCCGCATACAGCTGGCCATCGTCATGGCCATTTTCGGCACCGTGGGGCTGATCCGGCGCCTGATCCCGATGGACTCTCTGCTGCTGGCATGCTTTCGTGCCTTTCTGGGCGCGATCTCGCTGTATGCGGTGATCAAACTCAGCGGCCGCAGGCTTTCCATAGACAAGATCCGCCCGAAGTTCTGGCTCATGGTCCTGGTCGGCGTGATCATGGGCTTCAACTGGGTCTTTCTGTTTGAGTCCTTCAATCATACCTCCGTCGCCACGGCAACGGTATGCTATTATATGGAGCCGGTCTTTATGATCCTGGCCTCACCTTTTGTTTTCCGGGAACGCATCACGACCCCGAAGATCGTGTGCGTCATTTTGTCCTTTATCGGAATGATCTTCGTCTCGGGCGTACTGCAGGCAGGGTTCGGAGGCCTTTCCGAGCTCAAAGGCGTATTCTACGGCCTGCTCGCCGGTCTCCTTTATGCCACCTGCGTGATCTGGAACAAGACGATCACGGATGTTCCCATTTTTGACCGCACCCTGGTTGAACTCCTGGCTGTCGGAGTGGTGCTGCTGCCCATCTCCCGGCTTCACGGTGACTTCGCTTCTCTCTCCCGCATGACGCCCGCCGCCTGGGGGTGGCTGGCTCTCCTCGGCATTTTCAATACCGGCATCACCTACGGCATTTACTATACCTGCGTGGACCGGCTTCCGGCGCAGACGACTGCTTTTTACAGCTATCTCGACCCGGTGCTTGCCGTCATCTTTTCCCAGTTTTTGCTGCATGAGGACATGGGCTGGCAGGGACTTCTCGGTGCGGTCCTCATTATCGGCTCCGCCGCCTTCAGTGATCTCGGACAGTTCAGAGAAAAGGATGCGGAGCGCTGACCATCACCGGCTGTTCATACGAAATAGAGAAAAAGTCTCCGTTTGTCACCCATAAATAATAGTTTTCGGAGCGCTAAAACAGGCTTCCATGCGATATAGCAAAAAATTCGCCTCCTGTCACCCATGATTTTGCAAATATATGGGTGACGGAAAGCGAATTTTTTCGTATTTAGCACGTATTTAAATTATGTTAAATGAAATCAGCTGAAATATGGGTGACAAAACGACCATTTTGGCATATATCGCAGGCTGTTCAAGCGCAGGTCATATGCAGTTCGATTTCAGGTCAATTGCGGGTCAGCTGCAGTCCGGGATCAGAAAAATGCTGCCTTAAGCTGCTGCCGGCTTTTTGCTGCCTGCCATCTGCCATGCAAAGACCAGCGCGACCAGGACGATGCCGATAATGTCGGTCGTCACGGAAGGATCGATCAGCAGGAGGCCGCCGATGATCGCAAGGATCCGCTGCGGCCAGTTCATGAAATCCGTCAGGTATCCTGCCAGGCCGGAGGATACGCCGAAGATGCCGATGAGCGAGGTCAGAACGATCAGGATGATCTGCATGGGGCCCGTCACATCCACCAGCACCATGACCGGATTCAGCGCCAGGATATAAGGCACGATAAACGCCGCGATCGCAAGCTTTGTCGCGTTCAGCGCGGTACGCATCGGATTCGCCTGTGCAATGGCAGCACCCGCATATGCGGCCAGCGCGACCGGAGGTGTGATATCCGCCACGATGCCGAAGTAGAACACAAAGAAGTGGGCCGCGATCGTCGGCACGCCCATACGGACCAGGATCGGCGCACAGGTCGCTGCCATGATGCAGTAGTTGGCCGTTGTCGGCACGCCCATGCCGAGCACGATGCAGCAGAGCATCGTAAGCACCAGGGCAATGATCACGCGGCTTCCCGCAAGCGCGACAATGCCGTTGATCAGTACATTTGCAAGACCGGTCATGGTGATCACGCCCGCGATAATACCTGCGATGCCGCAGGCTGCCGCTACGGAGATCGATCCCTTGGCACCGGCCGCAAGGGCTTCAAGGATCAGCTTCGGCGTCATGCGGTGCTTTTTATTGAACATGCTGACCGCAATCGCCAGAACGATGGCGATCGCTGCGGAGGACTGGATCGTACGGAGATTCGTGCTGACCAGCCAGACCAGGACTACGATCGGGGCAAGCAGATAGATATCCCGGATCAGGATACCCATCTTCGGAAGCTGGTCTCTCGGGATTCCCTTCAGGTCATTCTTCTTTGCCTCCAGATGAACTGCGATAAAAATACCGGTAAAATACAGCACGGCCGGGATGATCGCGCGGACAATGATGTTGCTGTAGGGCGTACCGACGATATCCGCCATCAGGAACGCCGCAGCTCCCATGATGGGAGGCATGATCTGTCCGCCGGTCGAAGCTGCTGCCTCAACGGCACCCGCAAACTCTCCCCGGTACCCCGTCTTCTTCATCAGGGGGATCGTCACAGAGCCGGAGCCGACCGTGTTGGCAACGGAGGAACCGGAGACCATGCCGAGCAGCGCGGAGGATACGACCGCGACCTTGGCAGGTCCGCCCGCAAAGCTGCCGACCAGAGAATTGGCAAAATCAATAAAGAAATCCGAGATTCCCGTCCGCTCCAGGAAAGCGCCGAAAATGATAAAGATCACAATGAACTTCGAGCAGGTATTGACCGGTGTGGACAGGATGCCCTCCTTGGAATAAAACAGCAGGCGGACAGCATAGTTCAGGCGCTTCACGAAGGTCGGATTGGAAAGACCGGTCGTGAGGGCATAAATAATGAATGCAGTCGCTACCACCAGGATCGGCAGGCCGACGGAGCGGCGGCAGACCTCGGCAAGGGAAATGATGCCGACGACGCCGATCGCGATCTGCATATTTGAAAACTTGCTGCCCTGCTGAATGATCGTGACCGCATTGGTCATGAAATACAGAAAAGCGCCTGTACCAAGCACCATCAGGATCAGATCATACCAGGGGATATGGTTGACCTTCTGTATACCCTTCTTGGCCGGGAAAATGAGGTAGCCCAGGAAAACGATGCAGGCCATGAAGGAGGTCAGCCTGACCTCCTCAAGAAAGGTTCCCCAAAGAGTCACATAGATGCAGAAAAGGGAGAATGCCACAAGCAGTCCGTTGACGATCAGCTTCGGCGTGCCCTCCCAGAGGCGCACGTTGGACTCACGGTCGAATTTCTTCATCACGTCGTCAACGCGTGCCTGCATATCCTCATTTGCGGAAGCAGCGGCAGTTTCCACTGCCGCTGTCGCATTTACTTTCAGATCACTGGAATCTTTATTCGGTAAACTCATAAAATATCCCTTCTTCAAAACCGGGGACAGACGCCGGAAATCACCGGCATTACAATATATTCATTGTATTCCGCTTAGGACGGAACGCATTTTGAAAGCTTAGGTCCCAAAGTGAAAGCAGATCACTTGGTCTCGACGTCGACGCCCTTCTCCTTGAAGTACTTCGCTGCGCCTGCATGGAACGGAGCGGTCATACCGGAGGTAGCATTCTCGATAGAGAGCTCAGCGCCCTTTGCATGCTCTGCAGTGATGGCATCGATGTTGTCATAGATCGCTGCGGTAACTGCATAAGCCTGCTCCTCGGTAGCATCCGCGGAAATGATCATGGTCGCCTTGACGGTAACGGTGGTCACATCCTCATCCTGTCCCTTATAGGTGCCGGCCGGGATAGCAAGAGAAGTGTAGTACGGGCAGCTTGCCAGGACCTTCTCTCCGATCTCGCCGTCGATCGGTACAAGATATGCGTCGTTGGTGGTGGTGAGCTCGGTGATCGCCGGAGTCGGAGCGCCTGCAACGATGAATGCAGCATCGATCTTGCCGTCCTTTAAGCCCTCGGTGGAATCAGCGAAGCTTAAGTACTGCGGCTTGATATCATCCTCGGAAAGGCCTGCCGCGGTCAGGACATCGATCGCGTTGAAGTAAACGCCGGAGCCCGGAGCGCCGATGGAAACTGCTTTGCCCTTCAGATCCGCAACGGACTTGATGGAAGCATCCATGGTCACGAGCTGAACGGTCTCGGCATACAGGCCGCCGATGACGCGGAAGGTATCAATAGCACCGTCCTCCTCAAAGGACTTGCTGCCCTCCCAGGCATAAGCCATAACGTCGGACTGCACCGTGCCGAGCTGATAGTCGCCGGCATCGATACCCTGAATGTTTGCCTTGGAACCGTCGGTAGAAACGACAGTCACATCCACGCCGCCCTTGTTCTTGATGTACTGTCCGAGCACACCGCCGAATGCGTAGTAGGTGCCTGCGGTTCCGCCGGTACCCATGGTCATCTTGCCAAGAGATGCCGGTGCAGCTGCCTCAGCTGCCGGAGCCTCGCTTGCAGCAGCCGCTGCAGCGGTAGTAGCCGTGGTAGAGCCTGAAGAACCGCATGCTGCCAGTGAAAGGGCAAGTGCTGCGGCCATGACTGCAGAGAAAAGCTTTTTCATAATTCAAATCCTCCTGAAAAACTTCATGCCTGCGGGGCAGGCATTATATACAAAAACTTAATCTATTATATAAAAAGCCGATAGCCTTGTCAAGAAATTACATCAGGTCTGTTGTGAGATATACAAGATTTATATTGTGGCTTACAAAGCACTGCAATCGCTGTATTTTGTGGTTCCTGCGCTTTTTCAGAAACATCGCTTGTTTTCTTCTTATATAGATTTATAATGCAGAATGCTGGGTGTCCGGTGCTGCCGGCAGATCTGCTGCCGTTTCCGGAGCCGAAGCCTGTATAAAGGCAGCACCCCGCGCCTGTTTTGCCAAATTTCGCATTTAACCAAGGAAAGCTGGTATTTTTATGGTTTATCTTGTTAATGTCTCCATTGCATTGTTTGCGGGTCTGATGATGACCCGTCTTCTGAAGGTGCTGCATCTGAATTTCCCTGATGTCACCGCGTTCCTGCTTGCAGGTCTTGCCATCGGTCCTTACGGCATCGGAAGGCTCGGTTTAAACGGAATCGGCTTTCACACGATGGAGGAGGTCAACGCCCTCGGCGTGATCACTTCCGCAGCCCTCGGGTTTATTGCGTTTTCCATCGGTAATGAATTCCGTCTCTCCCAGCTTCGGAACACCGGCCGTCAGGCCGTGATCATCGGTATCTTTGAGTCCACCTGCGCCACGATTGCGGTGGATATCGTGCTGATCACGATCCATTTTATCTTCGGCGACAGCGTCATCACGCTGCCTGCAGCCATCACCTTGGGCGCGATCGCAGCTGCGACCGCACCTGCCGCGACCCTGATGGTCGTCCGTCAGTATAAGGCCCACGGCAAGGTCACCGAGCTGCTGCTTCCGATCGTTGCGCTCGATGATGCCATCGGTCTGATCATTTTCGCGGTCTCCTTCGGCATTGCCCAGGCGCTCAAAAGCGGCCATGTGGATCTGATCTCCATCATTGTGGAGCCTTTGCTTCAGATCGCTGCCTCCCTGGTCTTCGGCGCGATCCTCGGCGCAATCTTTGCCCAGGTGGAAAAGCTCTTCTACTCCAATACGAACCGTCTGAACCTGACGATCATCTTCGTACTGCTTTCCGTAGCTCTTTCGAGCCTCCGGATCCCGCTGGGGCCTGTCACGCTGTCCTTTTCCTCGCTGCTCGTCTGTATGATGGTCGGAACCATGTTCTGCAACCTCTGCCCCCGTTCCGGCGATATCATGGAACGTGCGAACGGATGGACGGCGCCGCTTTTTGCTCTCTTCTTCATCTTAAGCGGCGCGGAGCTGGAGCTGGGCGTGTTTAAGAGCGCAGCAGTTGTCTGCATCGGATTCTTCTATATCGTATTCCGCTGCGTCGGTAAGTTTTCAGGTGCCGGCATCGGTTCCATCCTCATGAAGTGCGACCCGGTCGTAAAGAAATACCTCGGTATCACCCTCTTCCCGCAGGCCGGCGTTGCGCTCGGCATGAGCGCCACTGCGGTAGCCATGCCCGGAGACGGTCCGCTGATCCGTAATATCGTCCTCTTCGGTGTCTTTGTGTATGAGCTGCTCGGCCCGATGATGACCCGCTGGGCTCTCACCCGCTCCGGTGACATTGTCGCTGCCAGCGCGGACAAGAAGAGCCACGACCGTTTCAACACACCCAAGGACGTCCTCCACTGGCGCAATCTCAAGGCCCGCGTGAAGGCCCACTCCGACGTCGTGGCAAAGCGCGGCCCGGAGAGCAGATAATACATTCAAACAATTGTTTATTTTAGAAAAGATCTGTCGCATTAGATAACATATGCGTACAAAATCCCCTTCTACGGACGTCGTCGGCCCGCAGCGCGCGTTTTCGCTTCATTGACTTCTTTTCCAATCATTGGATGATTTCATAAGAGCGAAAACGGAAGCGGGGCGCCAGGCGCCGGTGACGCCTGTTTGGCGCCGACCGGAGCGAAGCGGAGACGGGAACCGTAGAAGGGGATTTGTGTACGCTGGTCTTCTTTATGCGGCAGTCTTTTTAATTATATGTGCTTTCTTAAAAGTGAAAGTACGCAGTCCTACTGCTCCGTAAGCAGCCTGATTCCGTGATCAAAGAGCTCGTGCAGGCGTTCGTGCTCCCCGTTCAGGTAAAGATAACCGAACAGGGCCTCCAGCCCGGTCGCTCTGCGGTAATCCGTCACGCTCTGGTGTTTCGCCGCAGTCATGGTGCTGGCATTGCGGCCCCTTTTGAAGATCCCGGTCTCTGTCTCGGTGAGTTCCGTCATCAGGGCACGGACCATATCCGACTGGGCCCTGGCGTTGACCATCTGCACCGTGTTCTTATGGAGCTTGTCCGCCATATGGGAGCCGTGCGCAAGCATGTAGTTGCGCACAAGGAGCTCATAGACAGCGTCACCGATATAGGCCAGGGAGGCTCCGTTCAGAAGGAAAGGATCCGCCTCCATCGCAGGTAAGCCGGGCATCAGCAAAGAGCCGGTCACGGCCGGCTCTTTAACTGCATTGTCATCTGCTGTATTCTGACTGATTTTTTCTTTGTCTGTCATCAGGCCTTCTTCCACTTGACGCCTTCCTTGGTGTCTTCGAGAATGATTCCCATCTGATTCAGCTGGTCGCGGATCGCGTCGGCTGTCTTGAAATCCTTTGCCTTTCTGGCTGCCTGGCGCTTCTCGATCAGGGCCTCCACCTCCGCATCCAGGCTGTCCGCCCTGCGGTCGGTGATCACGCCGAGAACGCCGTCGCAGAGCGTACGGATCTCACCCAGCAGATACTCAACATAAGCCTTTGTGGACTTCTCATCGGTCGTGGAATTTGCAAGACGGACGATCTCAAACACTGCCGTCTCAGCATTTGCCGTGTTGTTGTCATCATCCATGGCGGCCTCGAACTCGCGGATGTAGTCCTCGACCTTTGCCTTCTGTTCAAGCTCCTCTGCCGTCATTTCTCCGTCGGGAGCAGTCTTTTGAAGCTCCTTCAGCTTGTCGGTGCAGTTTAAGATACGCTCATAGGATGCCTTGTTCTGTTCCATCAGCTCTCTGGAGAAATTCAAGGGCGTGCGGTACTGGGCGCTCAGCATGAAGAGACGCAAGACCATCGGATCATACTGTGCGGTAATGTCACGGACCGTAAAGAAGTTGCCGAGGGACTTGGACATCTTCTCATTGTTGATCTTTAAGAAGCCGTTGTGCATCCAGTAATGGCAGAAGGGCTTGTCATGGGCGCACTCGGACTGGGCGATCTCATTCTCATGATGCGGGAAGATCAGATCCTCGCCGCCGGCATGGATGTCAATGGTCTCTCCGAGGTACTTGGAGCTCATGACCGAGCACTCGATATGCCAGCCCGGACGGCCGTCGCACCACGGGGACTTCCAGTAAGGCTCTCCTTCCTTTTTGGGCTTCCAGAGAACGAAGTCGTTGGAGTTGCGCTTCTGCTCCTCACCGCTGACTTTCAGGTCTCTTAAGCCGGACATCATCTGATTGAAATCCTTGTGGCTGAGCTTGCCATAGCCGGGGTCGCTCTCCACGGCAAAATAGACCGTGCCGTCTTCCGCGACATAGGCGTGTCCCTTATCGATCAGGGTCTGGATCATCTCGATCATTCCATCGATCTCACGAGTTGCCCTGGGGTGCATGGTTGCAGGACGGATATTGAGACTTGCCATATCCTTCTGGCACTCTGCAATATAGCGCTCGGAAACCACAGAAGAATCCACGCCCTCTTCCAGCGCCTTGTTGATAATCTTGTCATCAACATCCGTAAAGTTAGATACATAATTCACTTTATATCCCTTGTATTCAAAATAGCGTCTGACCGTATCAAATACGATCATAGGACGCGCATTGCCGATATGGATCAGGTTATAAACAGTAGGTCCGCAGACATACATGCTGACCTTTCCCGGCTTTAACGGCACAAAT
>CAMNFX010000027.1 GCA_946537585.1 uncultured Lachnospiraceae bacterium | reverse complement strand
TCAGCAGACAGACGCGTCATGAGGAAGAAGGGCCGAAGGCCCGGATTCCGAATGAGGCGGTCCGGCGACCGACAAAGACCGCTTGCGGGCTTTTCGGAGGTGACGGAGGAAGTCTGCGATCAGCAGACAGACGCGTCATGAGGAAGAAGGGCCGAAGGCCCGGATTCCGAATGAAGCGGTCCGGCGACCGAAAAGGAAAGCGTGGAAGCTTTTCTAACATAAACAGAGAAGATATATTTTCTCAGGAGGAACATTGGCTACTACAGCTAAGAAAAAGAAATCAAAATCATCCGCTTCCGTCGGAGCCAAAAAAAGCTCTTCCGGCAGCACAAAACGCAGTTCTTCCGGCAGCGCTAAGCGCAGTGCCGGAAAGAACGGCAAACATCGCGATACGAAACGTGTCGCCGCCCGGAAAAGAAGCTTTGTGCGCAGTGAATCCGCTGCGGTCATCGTGATTGCTGCCGGCATCATTCTGCTTCTGGCAAACCTCGGATTGCTGGGAGCCTTAGGCGGCTGGCTCCTCGGACTCGAAAGAGGACTTCTCGGACAGGCGTCCTTCCTGCTTCCCTTTGCGGTTGCCGGCGTTGCGGCGATCGCATATATGGAAAGCGGAAGCTATCTGAGACCTCATAAGATCATCAGTGTTCTGGCGGGGCTGATCCTGATCAGCGCCGTCTGTCATCTGATGTTCGGTGGAGACCTGCTGACAGGAAAGGGCAGCTCTGCTCCTGCTGCGGGTGAGCTGTACAGAATGTGCTCGGAGGGGCATGAAGGCGGCGGCCTGATCGGCGGCCTGATCGCAAATACGCTGAAGGGGATCCTCGGCTATGCCGGTGCCTATCTTGTGCTGATCGCTCTCCTTGTGATCTGTGTGGTCGTTATCACGGAAAAGAGTTTCATCAACGCCGCTAAGATTGGCGCGGAGAAAACGGCTGTAGCAGTCCGCACCGGTGCCGGAAAAACACTTGATGCAGCGAAAAACGGCCGTGATATCGCTGTGCAGAGACACAGAGAAAATGTGATCCGCCGCGACATGCAGAGAGAGGCGCAGCGCCTCAGAAAGCTTGAGGAAAGCTTCGAGCCGATCCAGGACAGCAGACATTTAAGCGCGGTTACGCTCGGTGAGGAAGCAGCGACGCCGGACGCGGACATGTATGCGACGCTTGGACGCGGTATCATCGGGGATGAGCAGCCGGGCCTTGATAATCTTCAGAATGTCCGGGAGCCTTTCCTTAAGGCCAAAGTTGACATTCGCCCGGCAAACGAAGACATGAATTTCGATACGCAGGTGATCCGCGATGTCTTCCGCCCCGGAGAGAAAAAACCTGCTGCAGCGGTTCATGTGAAGCAGATCGATTACGATCCGGATGATGTTCCGTTTGAGGAGGAGCAGGATGAGGTCTACCGCTCCTATGCGCATGTGCTCGGACAGGGCCAGGTCGGCATTGATACAGCGCGAATGGCAGGTTTCGCGGTCGGACACAGTGGCAGTCTGCCGTATCCTGACAGAACAGAGAGCGCCCCTGTCTATGAACCGCAGTTCTTTGACGCGTTCCGGCCGGCTCCGGAAGGCGAAAATATGCCCGAAGAACCCTTTACGGAAGCGGGGGTGTATGAGCCCGCAGACGTCCGGGATGATATTGCCGACAATGTGAACGAGGGATTCTCCGCAGAGGATGTGAAAGCGGCATCTGAAGAGCTGAATCAGGAGCTGGAGGCTTCCGGCATTCATGACAGCTGGAGCCGCGGAACTCCTTCCGGTATGCCGGGAGACGGCCAGGCACCGGCAGACGATACACCCGGACCGGCAGAAGAGGCATACGATACCGAGCCGGATATTCCGGAGCCGGAGGACTCCGTCTATGTGGGTCAGCAGACGATGCCGGCATCCTTTGAGACCGTACCCGCTTCAGGCGAGGACGATCATGAAGAGGATGAGCTTTCCGACGCGGAAAAGGCATGGCTGGACAGCAACGGGAAGGATATGGAAGCGCCGGATCCTTACGAGGCGGCAAGGATCATGGCTGAAAAAAGAGCCGACCGTGAAAAGGCCGAAGCATCCTCAGGAAATACCGGCGGCACCTATGCCCAAAAGAGAGAGAACCCTGAAAAAAGAGCAGCGCAGGCTCAGGCCGCGCCGGCACCGGGACAGATCGCAAATACGAATGCGCAGGATGCAAAAAGGCAGCCTCAGACTGCGGTTTCGCAGCCTTTGCCAAAGCCGAAGCCCTATGTTTTCCCGCCCAATACACTGCTTGAACGCGGCGTGAATGATAACCGGAACGGCCGCGAGGAGGCCATGCAGAACGCGCGCAAGCTCGAACAGGTCCTGAAGGATTTCGGCGTGGGCGTGACGGTTACGGCTGTGACCAGAGGTCCGAGAGTCTCCCGTTATGAAATGACTCCGGATACCGGCGTCAAGGTCAGCCGCATCACCTCGCTTGAAGGTGATATCAAGCTGGCGCTGGCAGCGCGTGAGATCCGTATTGAAGCTCCGATCCCGGGCAAATCTGCCGTGGGTATTGAGGTGCCTAACGAAAAGAGTCAGACGGTCAAGTTCCGTGACATCCTGGAATCGGAGGAATTCAAGACCGCCAAGTCCAAGCTCAGCTGGGGCATCGGTCTGGATATCCAGGGCAAGCCCGTCATCGGAAACATTGCAAAGATGCCGCACCTGCTGGTTGCCGGAACGACCGGCTCCGGCAAATCTGTCGGTATCAATTCGCTGATCATGTCGATCCTGTACCGTTCCACGCCGGATGAGGTCAGGATGATCCTGATCGATCCGAAGGTCGTAGAGCTTTCGGTCTATAACGGCATTCCCCATCTTCTGACGGATGTCGTGACCAAGCCGGAAAAGGCAGTGAGCGCACTGAACTGGGCGGTATCTGAAATGAATAACCGCTACAAGCTTTTCCAGACCTCGGGAACGAGAAACATCAGCGGCTACAATGACAAGGTCGCAGAGGTCAATGCCGAGCTTGACCGGCGTGAAGCAGCCGGAGAGGAGATCACCGAAAACAGGCCGAAGAAGCTGCCCTTCATTCTCATCGTGATCGATGAGCTTGCAGAGCTGATGATGCATTCCAAGAAGGATATCGAGAGCAGTATCGTCAGCCTGACACAGCTTGCCAGAGCAGCCGGCATCCATCTGGTCGTTGCGACCCAGAGGCCTTCGGTCGATGTTATTACCGGCCTGATCAAGTCCAATATTCCGAGCCGTATTGCCTACCGTCTGCCGAGCCAGATGGACAGCCGTACGATCCTCGATACAGGCGGAGCGGAAACACTGCTCGGAAACGGCGACATGCTGTATAAGCCGGGAGATAAAAACAGTCCTGAACGTATTCAGGGTGCTTTCTTAAGTGATAATGAGGTCGAAGCGGTCGTGGAATTCCTTCGGAAGAATAACCAGTCCGCCAATGATCAGGAGGTGGAGGCAGCGATCGCACAGCAGCTTTCAGGCAGTGAAGGAGACATCTCCGGTCAGAACCAGGAAAGCCAGAAATCCGACCGAGACGAGTATTTTGAAGATGCCGGGCGGCTCATTATCACGAGCGGAAAGGCGTCCATCGGCGCACTTCAGAGAAAGTTCAAGATCGGCTTCAACCGTGCTGCCAGGATCATGGATGAGCTTCATGAGCTTGGCGTCGTCAGCGACAATGACGGCACCAAAGAACGGCAGATCCTGATGACGATGGAGGAATTTGAGAATGCGCTCGGCGGCTGAGACAAAGCATGCACGCCGGCGTAAGACAACATACATAAACAACAGGAGGAATCTATGGGACTATTAAAGGAATGGCTGCAGGGTGTGGATTATACGGTGCTTGAGGGCACGGATGAAACGGAAGTTTCGGATGTGATCTTTGACTCCAGAAAAGCCGCTCCCGGCACGGTGTTTCTGTGCATGAAGGGCAGCCGGACAGACTCCCATGATTTTATAGGCGATACATTTGAAAAAGGCTGCAGGACATTTGTCGTGGAAAGAGAGCTCAGTGAGCTCTCTTTAGCTGATTTTGAAGGCCTGAACATTGTGCGGGTCCGGGATGCCCGCAGGGCGCTGAGCGTGATGTCGGCAGCGCGGTTCGGACATCCCTCCCGGAAAATGACCATGATCGGACTGACGGGCACCAAGGGGAAGACATCCACCTCCTATATGCTGAAGACGGTCCTGGAGACCGCGGGACATGCAGTAGGCGTGATCGGAACCAACGGCTGCGTGATCCGGGGAACGCATTACGAAACCAAAAATACCACACCGGACAGTTATGAGCTGAATGAGCGTTTTGCCCAGATGCTGGAAGCCGGATGCGACACCGTGGTCATGGAATGCTCCTCCCAGGGCTTCAAGATGGAAAGGACAGCCGGGATCCGATTTGATTACGGTATCTTTCTGAACCTGAGTCCGGATCATATCGGCCCGCTTGAGCACAGGGACTTCGGAGAATACCTCTGGTGCAAGTCCAGACTCCTTACGCAGTCTGATACCGTGATCGTCAACGCCGATGATCCCCATACGGAGGAGGTGCTTGAAAAGGCGATGATCCCGGGCGGCGGCAGCGGGCCGGATGAAAATGCCGAAGCAGACAAGGATGGCGCAGCACCATGGAAGAAGCTGTACCGGTTTTCTCTGAAAGACGCTTCGGCCGATCTTTTCGCTCATGAGCTCCGGTTTGAGGTAAATGCCGGATTTGCCGGCACCGCCTTTCAGACAGAGGGCATCCTTGCGGACGAATTCCGTCTGTCGATCCCCGGCGTGTTCAACGTGAGCAACGCCCTGTCTGCCCTTGTGGTCGCTTCGGATATGAAGCTTCCCGAGGATAAAGTCAGGGAGGCTCTTGAAAAGATCCATGTGGATGGACGAATGGAGGCCGTCTATAAATCAGACCGTTTTACGGTCATTGTGGATTATGCCCACAATGAGGTCAGCATGGTCAATCTGCTCGACACTCTGAGGGAATACCGCTCCGGCCGTCTCGTGATCGTATTCGGCTGCGGCGGAAACCGTTCAAAGGACCGCCGGACCGGAATGGGTGCGGCTGCCGCGCATGCAGCTGACTTCAGTATTTTTACCGCGGATAACTCCAGATTTGAAAAAACGGAGGATATCATTGCCGATATTGAAGAGGCATATCTTGCCGCGGGCGGAAGGCCGGAAGCATATGTAAAGATCCCCGACCGCCGGGAGGCGATCCGCTACGCAATGGAGCATGCGCTGGACGGCGACATGGTCGCGGTGATCGGCAAGGGCCATGAGGATTATCAGGAGGAAAACGGCGTCAGAAAGCATTTTCTGGACCGGGAAGAGATCTTGAAGATTGCCGAAACGATGCAGTGACGGCAGGATTAAGAAAACTCAGAAACGATGAATGGAGGAATATATGCGTCTTACAGCTGGTGAGATCGCTGCGGCAGTACACGGAAAGATCATAAGCGGCAGCCCGGAGACCTTAACAGAGAATATATCGACCGCGTCCGGCCAAATGAAGGGCGCGGATCTTTTCGTACCGATCATCGGGGCGCGCGTGGACGCGCATAAGTTTATCGGCGATGCGTTTCTGCACGGCGCGGCAGCATCCTTTACCTCGGAGGGGATCCCCGACGGTTTCGATGCCGACGGTCATACCCTGATCAGCGTGGAAGATACGATGCAGGGCCTGCAGGATCTCGGTGCCTATTACCGCAGCCGCTATGTTCACATTCCCTATATCGGGGTGACCGGTTCCGTCGGAAAGACGACGACGCGGGAGATGATCGCCGCGGCTTTGTCCGGAGGACTTCGGACATACAGTACAAAGGGCAATGCCAACTCTCAGAGCGGCGTTCCCATTACAGTCACCGAAACCGATCCGCAGGCGGAGGCGGGCGTGATCGAAATGGGCATCTCCGAGTTTGGAGAGATGCACAGGATCTCCATGGTCGTACAGTGTGATATGGCTGTTGTGACCGTGATCGGGATCAGCCACATCGCGAACCTGGGCAGTCAGGAAAACATCATGAAGGAAAAGCTTCATATCCTTGACGGCATGAGAGACGGCGGCGTGCTGCTCTTAAACGGGGACGATCTCCTTTTAAAGGAGATCACGGAGGAAAGGCTGCATACCTATGGGCTTGCCCGGGATAAAAAGATCAGGATCCTGTTTTACGGAACGGGGGACAATGCGGCCATACGGGCTGAAAATATCCGCGAGGAAAACGGTTATCCCGTATTTGATCTGGTCCTGCATGCGGACATAATGTCCGACAGCGGACGAAGGATCCCGAAGGTCCGCCTTGCCGTTCCCGGACTGCATATGGTCCTTAATGCCCTGGCAGCGGTCGGAACAGCAGTTTTGAACGGCGTTGGTCCGGAGGCTGCGGTAAAGGGCGTACAAAGCTTTGAAAGCCTTCAGGGACGCGGAAGGATCGTGGAAAAGAACGGGATCAGGGTCATCAATGATGCCTACAATGCGGCGCCGCAGTCTATGATCGCAGGCCTTAAGGTGCTTGAAGCCCTGCCGGCGGAAGGCCGTCACATTGCGGTGCTGGCGGACATGCTCGAGCTTGGCCCGGATGAGGCTGAGTATCATCGCAAGGTCGGCGAGACCATCGGGAAGGAAATGCCCGGGCTTGACGAGATCTGGCTCTATGGAAAGCTTTCGCGGTATATCGGTGAAGGACTTGATAACGGCGCCAGGGAAAGAGACAGGGTCCCTGCGGTGCGCTTTTTTGACGACCGTGATGAACTGCTGCGGGAGCTGAAAATGAATCTGCGTTCCGGCGATGCGGTCCTGTTCAAGGGATCAAATTCGATGAAGCTTTCCGCTGTGGCGGAAGCGCTCCTGAGCTGATCATTTATGAAATTCGCAAAGGTCATAATCGATATATCTGCCGAACAGGTAGACAGAGCATTTACCTACAGGATCCCGGAGGAACTTGAAGACAGGATCGCTCCGGGGGTCCGGGTGCGCGTGCCGTTTGGAAATTCCAACAGGACCCGCATCGGATTCGTGATCGATCTTACAGACCGGATAGACTTTCCGGAGGACAGGATAAAACCGATCGATTCTCTGCTCCCGAAGGCTCTGGATACCGCAGGGGATCTGATCGAGCTTGCGGCCTTTATGGCATCGGAGTACGGCTGTACAATGAACCAGGCACTGCAGACGGTACTGCCTGTGAAAAGAAAGGTCGGAAAAAACAGACGCAGGCAGGATCCCGTACGTGAGATCGAGGTCCTATCCGGGGAAGCGGGAGAAGGAAACGCTGCAGAGGCCAAAAGATCTGATGATGAAACACTCAATCCGGAACAGACGGCCGTATGCGCGGCCATCCTGCGGGAAAATTCCCGACCGACCCTCCTTTACGGCATTACCGGCAGCGGAAAGACGCGCGTCTACATCGAACTGATCCGGCACATGCAGGCTGCAGGGAAGAAATCGATCGTCCTGATCCCGGAGATTTCCCTGACATACCAGACAGTGAGGGAGCTGACGAAGCATCTCGGATCAAAAGTCGCGGTCATGCATTCAAAGCTCAGTCTCGGTGAGAAGTATGAGCAGTTCCAGAAGGCTGCGGACGGGGAGATCGATGTCATGGTGGGGCCCCGTTCGGCGCTGTTCACGCCGTTTACGGATCTCGGCCTGATCGTGATCGATGAGGAGCATGAGCGGACCTATCAGTCCGATACCGCACCGCGCTATGATACCAGGATCGTTGCTGCAAAGCGGGCCGCTCTTTCGGGAGCCCGTCTGGTGCTCGGCTCCGCCACACCCTCGCTTGAAAGCTATACAAAAGCCCTCCGGGGAGAGTATGCGCTGCAGACTCTTAAGAAAAGAGCCCATCCCGGCGCTCTTCTTCCGAAGATCCATATCGCGGATATGCGGGAGGAAATGGAAGCGGGAAACAGGAGCATCTTTTCCGGAAGGATGCAGGAAATGATCAGGGAGCGGCTCGAGCTCGGGGAACAGGTGATGCTCTTTTTAAACCGGCGCGGCTATGCGGGATTCGTATCGTGCCGGAGCTGCGGCACTGTGATCAAGTGCCCCCACTGCGATGTCTCCATGACAGCGCACAACAACTGGTATTATAACCCCTATACCGGAGCACGCGAGGCGGCTCTGCTTTCCTGTCATTACTGCGGATACACGATGCCCATGCCTTCGAGCTGCCCTCAGTGCGGCAGCCGCTTTATAGCTCCCTTCGGGACAGGCACGCAGAAGCTGGAGCAGGCTGCAAAAAAGATGTTTCCCGCGGCACGGATACTGCGTATGGACGCGGATTCCACGACGGCAAAGGGCTCTTATGAGAAGATCCTTTCCACATTTCAGAAGGGCGGTGCAGACATTCTGATCGGCACTCAGATGATCGTCAAGGGGCATGATTTTCCCAATGTGACGCTGGTCGGGATCATAGCGGCGGACATGTCGCTGAATGCTCCGGACTATGACGCCTCGGAGCGGACCTTCCAGCTGATCACGCAGGCAGCCGGACGAAGCGGCAGGGGCGGCCGCGCGGGAGATGTGGTGATCCAGAGCTATGATCCGTCGCACTATGCTGTGGAGCTGGCAGCCCGTCAGGACTATGAAGGCTTTTATTACCGGGAGATGAGCTACCGGAAGCTTCTGCATTATCCTCCGGATATCTTTATGATGCAGGTTCGTGTCCGATCCGAAGACGAAGCGCTGGCGGGTGAGGCCGCCGATTATGCTGCCGGGCTGTGCCGCGACAGCTTCGTCTCCGAAGGGGCTGTTCTGATCGGACCGTGCAATGAAGGCGTATATAAAATAAATGATAATTACAGAAAGATTTTATATATTAAACATAGTTCGCATGCTATAATTAAAAAGATACGCGAAGCGCTTGCAGAGGCTCTTTCGGAGCGCTTCGGAAACAGAAAAGTATGGTTTGGCTTTGACATCAGGTAGGAGGATAAATGGCACTCAGAGAAGTCAGAAAAGAAGGCGATCCGGTTCTGCGCAAGGAATGCAGGCAGCTGAAGGAAATGAATGACCGGACACGGCAGCTGATCGATGATATGTTCGATACCATGTATGAAGCAAATGGTGTCGGACTCGCAGCACCGCAGGTCGGGATCCTGAAGCAGATCGTCGTGATCGACGTCGGCATGGATGAGCCGGAGCCGCTGGTGCTCATCAATCCGGAGATCGTGGAAGCAAAAGGCGAATCCACCGACTATGAAGGATGTTTAAGCGTTCCCGGATATCAGGGGCAGGTCTCAAGAGCCGCCGAGGTAAAGGTGCATGCTCTCGATGAGAACATGGAAGAATTCGAGCTGGAAGCGGACGGACTGCTCGCCCGCTGCATCCAGCATGAGACGGATCATCTGCACGGAAAGCTGTACGTTGACAAGGTGATCGGAGAACTGGAACATATTGAGTCTGCGGCGGAAGAAGAGGCAGAGGAAGCATAAGGAACAGCTGTTTTCGGCCTGTTTTATGCAGCCTGAGATGCCGGTGCTTAAGAGTATGCCGGATCAAGAACGGAGATGAGATAATTTGAAAATCGTTTTTATGGGAACCCCCGATTTTGCCGTCGGCACGCTTGATGCGCTTTATGAGGCCGGACATGAGATCCTGGCTGCAGTCAGCCAGCCCGACAGACCGAAGGGAAGACACAGCGTGCTGCAGCCCACGCCTGTAAAGCAAAGGGCGGAGGAGCTCGGGATCAAGGTGCTGCAGCCGGAGGATCCGAACGCTCCCGGATTTCTCGAGGAGCTTCGGAAACTGGCCCCTGAGGTGATCGTGGTGACAGCCTACGGGAGACTCCTGAAGAAAGAACTGCTCGGACTGCCGAGATATGGCTGTATCAATGTCCATGCCTCCCTGCTTCCGCGCTGGCGCGGTGCCGCTCCCATTCAGTGGACGGTGATCGAAGGCGATGAAGAGGCGGGCGTGACGACCATGCTGATGGATGAAGGACTGGATACAGGCGACATTCTCCTTACAGCAAGGATCAGGCCCGCAGAAGACGAAACAGGAGGCTCTCTCTTTGAGAAGCTGTCCCTGCTCGGAGGAGAACTGATCGTCAAGACACTCGAGGAACTCGAACGAGGAAGCCTGACCCGTACGCCGCAGGGCGCAGAGGGGATGACCTACGCCAAGATGCTCACGAAGGAAATGGGAGAGATCGACTGGACAAAGGATGCCGACTCGATCGAGCGCCTGATCAGGGGACTGTCACCCTGGCCGGGGACCTATACGCATATCGACGGGCGTCTTCTGAAGATCCACAGAGCAAAGCTTTGCGGGGAGAGCACCTGCACTGAGGCTGCCGGTCCCGGGACCGTGAGCGTCCGGAACGGACAGCTCTTCGTACAGTGCGGAAAAGGCGTGCTGGAGCTTCTGGAGGTCCAGCCCGAAGGCAAAAAGCGGATGACAGCCGCGGATTACTTGAGGGGCTACCATCCTGTGCAATTCACTCAGAATAATTCATGAAACATGCCAGTGCAGACCGTCGGCCCGCAGCGACATTTTCGCTTCATTAGTTTCTTGTCAGAGACTCTGTCTCGGCCCATAAGAGCGAAAATGGAAGCGGGAGGGTTTGTCTGCACGGCATGTTTCAGGAATCTGAAGTAATGGTCCGAGGAGGTGACATATGTTTTATTTTTACGACGCAACCTACATCCTGGTAC
>CAMNFX010000026.1 GCA_946537585.1 uncultured Lachnospiraceae bacterium | reverse complement strand
TGCGCAGGCAGCCCCTCATAGGCGGCGCAGCATTTCCAAGTCGAAGTGCCGAAGCATTGTCGGACACATACATGGATATAAACTTAGGTATATCATTTACTGCAGGAAATCGCGTATCCGCTTCGAGCGCACCGGATTGCGGAGCTTGCGAAGCGCCTTTGCTTCGATCTGGCGGATTCGCTCGCGCGTAACATTGAATTCCTTGCCGACTTCCTCCAGCGTACGCGGATGGCCGTCCTCGAGGCCGAAACGAAGGACGATGACCTGCCGCTCTCTTTCCTTGAGGTCTCCGAGAAGCGTGTCGATGTGTTCTCTGAGCATCACGGATTCCACGTTCTGCTCAGGGGTGACCACATTGGAGTCGGCGACGAAATCGCCGAGGTTGGAATCATCTTCCTCACCGATCGGGGTCTCCAGGGAGGCAGGCTCACGGGCGATCTGCATGATCTCCATGACCTTTTCCTCTGACATATCCAGTGCCTTTGCCAGCTCCGGAATACTGGGCTCATAACCGAGCTCCAGCGTGAGCTTTCTCTGCATCTTGGACATCTTATTGATCGTTTCGACCATGTGTACCGGCACACGGATGGTACGTGCCTGATCCGCAAGCGCTCTGGTCACGGACTGACGGATCCACCAGGTTGCATAGGTGGAAAGCTTATAGCCCTTGGTATAGTCGAACTTTTCAACACCCTTGATCAGGCCGAGATTTCCCTCCTGGACAAGATCAAGAAAGCTCATGCCGCGGCCTGTATAGCGTTTTGCGATACTGACGACCAGACGAAGGTTTGCCTCGATCAGACGCTCCTTTGCAGCCTCATCGCCGTCGGCCTTGCGCTTTGCAAGTTCGATCTCTTCATCCGCGGAAAGCAGCGGCACCGTGCCGATCTCTTTCAGATACATGCGGACAGGGTCGTCTGTACCGACACCCTCTAAAAGGTCAACGGCATCGAGATCCACATTGTCATCGATCTCTTTTTCGGAAAATTCATCCGAATAATCATCATCAAGTTCGTCGCCGAGCACGTCGTCAACATTATCGAGTTTATTCAGATCGAGATTTGCGAAACCGTCATCAGGGATCGGCTCGTCGTCCGTATCCTTGTCGGAATTGACGATATCAATGCCTTTTGACTCAATGAGCGCATAGAGCTTATCCATCTGATCGGCATTGAGATCGTCTTCCTTGAATGCCTCTCCGATTTCCTCATAGCTCAGCGTGTTATGAGCATTTTTTGCATTTTCCGCAAGTTTGCTGACTTTTTCCAGAAGCTTGTCTTTATCCACTTCACTTCCACCTTTCCTGCAAATGCTTCGCTTCAGACATACCGCTCTCAAAACTGAATGATCAGCCGCGGATCCAGATGGAGATCCCGCTGATCACAAAAAGGCCCATGAGCAGAAGTCCCGTGATCAGATAGATGATGCCTGCGATCTTTTTTCGTGAATTACGTTTAAACGCGGTAAACATAAACCATGAAGTAATCAGAGTCAGTACTGCAGCCAGCAGGAAGATCACAGGGAATAGAAACATATATTTCATGGGCTCCAGCACCGCAAAGAAAGCCATGATCACCACTGCCAGACCGATCACGATATGTGCTGTGTCAAGCATGGTGCCGAGCTTTCTCGGTGAGTAGCTACGCTTGGGGGCCATGTGTTCTCCTTTCGGGCCGCAGCTCATCATACTGCGGGTCATGCCTGAATTAACGGGCTTAAATAATTATTATATCACAGTTCCTGTTTTTCTGTCAAAATTCCGGTTCCCCTGCGCTGTCTTGCCGCCTCAAAGGAAATGACGGCGGCTGCCATTGCAGCATTCAGTGATTCCACATGTCCGCACATCGGGATCAGGATGCGGCGGTCAGCCAGAGAGGCCAGAGTATCGCTGAGGCCTTTTGACTCATTTCCGATCATTACTGCAGACGGACCGCGGTAGCTTACTTCGGTGTAATCTGCCGCCCCCAGAAGATGTGCAGCGTAAAGAGTCACGGAAGGCTGTCCGGGAATGCCGCCCTCCTTCAGCGTGACAGCCGCTTTCACGAGATCCTCCACACACAGGAAGGGAACCCTCAGTATCGCACCCATCGTCGAACGGACGACCTTCGGTGAATAAACATCCACGGTTTCCCTGTCCATGATCACGCCGGTGACGCCTGCGGCTTCCGAGGCTCTTAAGATCGTGCCGAGATTCCCGGGGTCCTGGATAGTCTCCAGAATCAGCAGAAGGGGCGTTCCGCCGGATGAAAGGAGTTCCTTAAGACCGCGGATCCTGTTCTGACGAGCCACAATAAGAATTCCCTGCGGGGAAACTGTATCCGATATCTGGCGCATTTCGGATTCACTGATGACAGTAAATCCGGCCTCCTTAAGAAGCTGTGAGCATTCCGCCATGTGGACGGAGCTCATAAACTCCTTTGTTACACAGATCTCCTCAACGATCTCAGACGGCACTTCCTTTGCCATTTTGGGACCGTCTATGACATACAGTCCCGACTCCCGCCGGAGCCGGGATTTTTTCTGCAATTCAAGTATAAACTTGCGTTTCCGTCCGTCCACCTTTAACAGTCCTATATTTATTATTCTCCGTATTGCTCTTCGATCATGGAAAGGATCTCAAGATCACGCGTCCAGAGGATCGAGGATGCGTCCGACGGCATATTCAGACCGCCGCGCGGGCTTAAGGAGATATCGAATACCTTCGGTGCGTCCACAGCACAGCTTCGTTTGAACTGTGAAGCAAAAAAGCGTTTGCTGAAAATCATGAGCCAGTGCAGGATCTCTTTGCGGCTGTATTTTCCGGCAAAGGCCTGCTCGGCAAGCCAGGCGAGCCTGTCCGGAGCAAATCCGTATTTCAGCATGTAATAGAGGAAGAAATCATGCAGTTCATACGGTCCGACCAGGTCCTCCGTGACCTGGGAGATCTCTCCGTCAGATCCGGCCGGAAGAAGCTCGGGAGATACCGGAGTGTCCAGGATATCTGTAAGTATATCCCGAAGCTGCGGATCATCGGCTGTGTCCGCCGCGTATCGGACCGTAAGCCGGATCACCGACTTCGGCACACCGGCGTTGACGTTGTACATGGACATCTGGTCTCCGTTATAGGTACACCATCCCAGTGCCGCCTCGGACATGTCTCCTGTTCCGACAACTATGCCGTTTTCCATGTTGGCAATGTCCATGAGGATCTGCGTGCGCTCACGTGCCTGCGCATTTTCATACGCCGCATCGTGTACATCGACAGGATGGCCGATATCCGCAAAGTGCTGCAAAAGGCTTGCTTTCAGATCGATCTCACGGAAATCCGCTCCAAGCGCTTTGGCAAGGGCCGCCGAGTTATCATGTGTCCTTTCGGAGGTGCCGAACGCAGGCATTGAAAGGCAGAGCACGGAGGAAGAAGGAAGGCCAAGCAGCTTTGCAGTCTGAGTACAGACAAGAAGCGCCTGGGCAGAATCCAGTCCGCCCGAAAGCCCGAGGACCATTTTTCGGGAACCGGTATGACGCATGCGTCTGGCAAGGGCCGCTGCCTGGATGTCGAATACATCCCTGCAGATGCTTTTCGTGCGTGATTTCGGAACAAAAGGATTGGTTTCGATCTTTCTGCCGAGGGGAGCACCGGACAGATCAGAGTACATAAACCCGATATAATCATAACAGACATCAGCCTCCGCCTCATCCAGGGGAGCAAAGACCCGGCTGTTTCTCCGGAGCGCATCCAGAGCCGCATAATGAATGTCGGTGATGAGCATGCCGTTTGTAAGCGCCTTTGCCGAGGCAATCGTCTCGCCGTTTTCAACGATATGACGGCATCCGTCATACACAAAGTCCGTGGTGGACTCATCGGTGCCGGCACCGGCTCTGATAATGGCGCAGAAAAGCTGTCTTGAAGCGAGCTCCAGATCGTTTTCCGCCTCTTTCATACACCCTGCTTCCGCAATGTGGGCACACGGATTGACAATAATGCATGCGCCGGCCGATGCCATCGATGCCGCAGGAGAAAACGCCATTTTGTATTCGTCTCCGGACATGACTGCGATCGCCAGACCTTCGGCGTCCGTGCATTCGAAGATCAGATTGTGTCCGAATGAGACTTCGATCTGTTCAAAACCGGGATCGTCGTCATCGTCGTCATCATCGTCATCATCATCATCATCGTAGTCGTCGTCATCGTCGTCATCATCATCGAAGTCGGAGACATCCTTCCAGTCCTTGAAGTATTCCGGATCGATCTCAAGAGGATCATCGGAAAGCTCATTGTCCTCATCCTCTACAAGCACGGGACCGGAACCCTCATCGTCATCATCGTCGTCATCGTCAAAAACGGGACCGATACCGTACATCAGTTCCGTAGTGATCAGCTCCGGAACCTCCTGTCCGCTTTCAAACCAGCGGCATTCATCAGAATCAAGGCTTGTTTCCGGATAGACCTTTGGAACGAGACCAAGCAGTGTGCCGCTCTTGACAGCAGCAGTCACGTTATAAAGCTTTCCGTCCTTACGCCATGGCAGTCCGACGAAGACCAGCATATCCAGGTCCGTGCTGGCATCCAGAATGTCCTGCAGGCCATACTGGGCAGCTTCGATCAGACGATCCTGCCGGAAGAGATCCCCGCAGGTGGAACCGGTGATGCAGAGCTCCGGAAAGACAAGGATCCTCACGCCCTCATCGGAAGCCTTGTACATATTGTCGATGATCTCCGAGACATTATAGTCAACGTCTCCTACGATCATCCTGGGGGTGACTGCAGCAGTTTTAATAAATCCGTTAAACATAAGCCTTCCTCCTG
Organism: uncultured Lachnospiraceae bacterium; assembly: GCA_946537585.1. Lineage (GTDB taxonomy): Bacteria > Bacillota > Clostridia > Lachnospirales > Lachnospiraceae > Avilachnospira. The sequence continues at coordinate 6,027 of CAMNFX010000026.1, read as the reverse complement.
TAAAAACCGCAGCAATTCGGAATGTTTCAGCCCTTTTTGAAAGATGCCCTCTTGCGGAGCAGCGGGTCCAGGATCTTCTTTCGGATCCTGAGAGACTTCGGCGTGACCTCTAAAAGTTCATCCGTATCGATGAAGTCCATGCACTGCTCAAGAGACATGATCCTGGGAGGCGTCAGGTGCAGCGCCTCATCGGAACCGGAAGCACGCGTGTTGGTCAGCTTCTTTGTCTTGCAAACATTGATCTCGACATCCTCTGTCTTGGGAGACTGGCCCACGACCATGCCATTATATACCTTTGTGCCGGGACCGATGAACAGGGTGCCTCTTTCCTGCGCGTTGAACAGTCCGTAAGTGATCGCTTCGCCTGCCTCGCACGCGATGATCGACCCGGTCGGCCGATAGCTTAAATCTCCCTTATAGGGACCATAGCAGTCAAAAGCAGTATTCATGATACCGTTGCCCTTTGTGTCGGTCATGAACTCATTCCGGTAACCGATCAGACCGCGGGACGGAATGGAAAACTGCAGGCGCGTATTTGTTGTGCCGACGGGAGTCATGCCGATCAGCTCGCCTTTTCTCTGTGTCAGCTTCTGGATGATCGTTCCGGAAAACTCCTCAGGCACATCAATATAGACTGTCTCCATAGGCTCAAGACGTTTTCCGTTTTCATCCGTCTTATAAAGGACCTCAGCCTTGGAAACCGCAAACTCATAGCCTTCTCTTCTCATGTTTTCGATCAGGACGCTTAAGTGCAGCTCGCCGCGTCCCGAGACCTTGAAGCAGTCCGCGTTTTCGGTTTCCTCCACACGAAGAGATACGTCGGTATTCAGCTCACGGAACAGACGGTCCCGGATATGACGGGAGGTGACGTACTTTCCTTCCGTACCTGCAAGCGGGCTGTCATTGACCATGAAATACATTGCGATCGTGGGCTCCGAGATCTTCTGGAACGGGATCGGCGATGCATGGTCGGCGGCACAGATCGTATCTCCGATATGGATCTCGGGTATGCCGGAGATCGCAACGATGGAACCGATGCCGGCCTCGTTGACCTCCGTGCGCGCAAGTCCGTTGTATTCATACAGCTTGGAGATCTTCGTGCGGACCATTTTGCTGCTGTCATGATGGTTGCAAAGCACAACCTGCTGATTGACTTTGATCTTGCCGTTGGATACCTTGCCGACGCCGATCCTGCCGACATAGTCATTATAGTCGATCGTTGAGACCAGCATCTGCAGCGGAGCATCCGGATCTCCCTCCGGACAGGGAATATGCTCGATGATCGTATCAAGGAGCGGCTGCATGTTGACCCCGGGCTCATCAGGATCCAGGGATGATGCGCCGGCTCTTGCGCTGGCGAATACAAAGGGACAGTCGATCTGTTCGTCGGATGCGCCGAGATCCAGGAGAAGCTCAAGGACCTCGTCCACTACCTCCTGCGGACGGGCGCCGTCACGGTCGATCTTGTTGACGCAGACAACGACGGGAAGGTCCAGCTCCATTGCTCTTCCGAGAACAAATTTAGTCTGAGGCATGGGACCCTCAAATGCATCGACCAGCAGTACAACGCCGTCGACCATCTTTAAGACACGCTCGACTTCTCCGCCGAAATCAGCATGACCGGGAGTGTCAACGATATTGATCTTGTGACCCTTATAATTGATCGCGGTATTCTTGCTCAGGATCGTGATTCCACGCTCACGCTCGATGGCATTGGAATCCATTACGCGTTCCGCCACCTCCTGATTGTCACGGAACACGCCGCTCTGATGAAGCAGGGCGTCGACCAGAGTCGTTTTGCCATGGTCGACATGTGCGATAATTGCTACGTTTCGAATGTCTTCTCTTTTCTGTACGCTCATATAACCTCTTGCTTTCTCCCGCGATCACAGCCCGGGAGGATATACATTTATATACGGATCTCCGGCACGGATAATGTCCGGGATTCCGAAAAAATCACAGGAATAATCAATATCCTCTGGCTTCAATGGCTCGCTGCGCATAGCGGCTTTCGGGATGCTCGCCGACAATACGGTCAAACAGCGCGTTTGCCTCCGTTATACGGTCCTGCGACTGCATCAGCCGCGCCATCAGATACATTGCTTCAGGATCATCGTTTTTGATCTTCAGCGCCAGGTCATAATAATACTCCGCCTCCTGGACCTTTCCGGCGTTCCACTCAGTCGTTCCTGTCTCCAGGATGGTATTGAATCCGTCGTTGATGATCAGGCGGTCAACTTCCTGAAGCTGTCCCAGAAGCGGCTCCTGGGAAGCACGTTCCCTGTCGATCTCCAGATAGGAATTGACGGCGCTCACGATGTCGCCGGCATTGTAATCGTCGATGATGGAGTTCAGCTTCTCGTACATGGAGGTGAAGGCGGCATTTTCCTCCTCATATGCGGTCAGCTTCTGACTGACATCCAAATACTCTGCCTGCAGGCTGTCGAAGTTTTCTTTCAGACGTGTATAATCCGCATTGATCGAGGAAAGCTCCTGGCTGTTGTCGATCAGATTCCGGTTCAGTTCGTCCCGGTATCCCTTGCGGATCGTCGGAAGGATCAGCAGATAAAAGCTCAGGAGTCCCACTGCGATGCCGGCGATCACATAGAGGAGGATCTGCTCGGCGGTCGCCTGTCTTCTGGCTTTCGGCAGTATAACGTCGTCATCTTCCATCTGCCTGTGTGAAAAGGCATTTTCCAGCTTTGATTTCTCAATATCCGCACGGCCGGTTCGCTTTTTGACTTCGTCCATGAGCACCAGTGCCTGCGGATTGTTGCGGTCCACCTTCAGGACTTCCATCAGAGCCCGGCCGGCCTTGACATTGTCGGAGCTCTGCATATACAGGATCGAAAGGAGAAGCTGTGCTTTTACATACTTCGGATTCTTTCCGGCAATATCCCTCAGCTCGATTACAGCAAAATCCTCCTGGCCGTTCTGCGCAAGAAACAGCGCCTGATTGAAGCGTTTGATCGTGGAAGCGGCATTGGAAAGAACTGCCGGCTTCCTCTGGATCTCATCGAGATACCTGTCGGCAGGATTGTTCTCCGGGTCAAGGTTCAGGCTGATGACCCACTGCACCAGCGCAGCGGCTGTTTCACCCATTTCAAAAAAGATCAGCCCCAGAAGATTTCTCGCATCCGTGCAGTATTTGTCAAAACGGAGCGCCTCCTTCAGATAAATGGCAGCTCCGCTTAAGTCCTGCAGCTGAGCCCGTTCAAGACCGCGGTTATAGTATGCGTTTGCTATTTTAGACAGGTCTGCAGGATAGATCATAATTCCGTAAATCCGTCAGCAGGATGGCCGGATGCCTCATGTTCCGCCACAACGGGCGTCCTTGCGTTTGCGCGTCGGCTGCGCTCAGAGGTCTCCTTCACCATCTGCAGCATCAGATCATTCATATCGGTGAGGTCAATACCCGTGATCGTATCTTCAATATCATCCACATCAAGGGATGGCTTAAAGCGCTTGATCTCTTCCTGAAAATTGATCATTAAGTTGCTCCTTTCCGCGGATCGCTTTCAGCTTCAGATACGGCATAAACCGCCGGCTTTTCCGTGCCGTAATAAAGGACCTTTTCGCCTGTTTTTATACGGGCACTTCCGGAGCTTGCATCCGTGATCTTCCGGATAAACCCGTCCGTCTGTTCCTCAGGAACGAGGTAAATCAGTTCGCAGCCGGTGCCATAGACTTCATCCATCGTATAAAGCTCCATGGATGCAGCAAGACGCTTCAGACGGTTGGCAGTGCTGTAGTCACAGCACACATCGATACGGTATCCGGTGTTCAATGCTGCCGTTTCGGTCGATAAAAGCGCTTCCTTCAGAGAGTCGGAATATGCCCGCACAAGACCGCCGGTACCAAGCAGGGTGCCTCCAAAGTAACGCGTCACAACAGCACAGACATCTGTCAGCTGAGCCCCTTTCAGCAGTTCAAGCATGGGCTTGCCGGCAGTTCCCTGCGGCTCGCCGTCATCACTGAAGCGCTCAAATATCCGGGAAGGATCGCCGATCCTCATGGCAAAGCAGTTGTGTCGGGCGTCCCGGTTGGCTCTTCGTATCTCCTCTATGAAGGCTTTTGCTTCATCCTCTGTTCTGCAGCATTTCAGGGAAGTGATAAAGTGGGACTTCTTAACTTCCACATCAGAACTGCCGGGTTTTACGATGATATTGTAGTCTGCTCTTTTCGACATATCAAATAAAGTTCACTTATCAGGGTGTTCCGGCGGCAGTTACATGAGGACCGGGAGCCTCAGAAACCGGCCGGTTCTGTGATCGGACCGGTCAGGCTCATGGACTGAACCATGAGAAATGGTCCCTCGCCCTCGTATTCTTTTCTGTTCCTGAGCTCAAACTTTGCCTTGAGGTGTACCCAGGCGCCGTCACTGTACGCGTCCAGCTCCCTATAATAGGAAAGATAACCCAGGAAGGTCATATCAGCCTCGCAGCAGGTCATGGACATGCGGCCGGGAACAAACACACCCTTTTCAAGCCGCTTGGATTTCATGATCCTTGCTGTAAATTCAATCGTCTTGCCGATATAGCGGTCGGGATAGTCCTTGGCATCGAAAAACCAGGTCCCGTAGTCCTCCGGCTGCAGGACGACCGTATCCCCACTGACATCATACGGAAGATCTTCCGGCAGAGTATCAAGCTGGACCTCGCCGTATTTGTTCTCCATAACGATCATGGAGCCCTTCAGCAGCATGGGACGGAGCTGCTTCTTGTATTCCTGCAGCTCGTCAGTGGTTTTTCCGTCACAGCGGTTTACAATGCAAAGCTCTGAATTGCGAAGAAGAGGTCCCATCAGTGAGCGCATGTTGGTCAGATAGGTTCCAAGCGTGCTTCCGTCCATTACGGTGATCTGCTGATAAAGGACCCAGCTGTCAGGAAGATCCAGAAGGCCGGGGTCGCTCCACATGCCGTTGTATTCGATCAGCACGCGTTCAGCCCTGGTCATGGCCCCCAGCCTGGCAAGGTATTCCTTTGTCAGTTGTTCACGGTCATCGACAATGACGAGATGCGTCTTCTCCCGCTTCAGAAGCTTCGGATCATACTCGGTTTCACCTTCTTCACCGACGATCAGCAGCGTATTTCCGTCAATATGGAAGTATTCTTCTCCCAGTGTATATGCAATAAAGGAAGTTTTTCCCGCCTCCAGAAATCCGTTGATCAGGAAAACCGGGATTTCATTGTTCTGAATAGTATCTGCCATGACTTAAGTCCCTCAGAAGAAAAGCTTCTTAAGGTCATCCTCACGGAGCTCACTGCCGATCACGCAGACCTTTCCGGTGTAATCCGGAGCGCCCTCACGGATCTCATACTCTCCCGGAACCATATCAAAATAGTACCAGGCATCGGCATCCGCTGCCTTCAGCATGCCCTTGGAGCGAAGGATCACGGCATGTTCATCGTTGGCAAGTGTCTGCAGAGCAGTTTCGAGCTTATCCCTGGAGATGGGAGGCACATTGGTCCATCCGAAGGATTCAAAGATCTCATCCGCATCATGTCCATGGTGATGGTGATGATGGTGGTGATGATGCTCATGCTCCTCATCCTCCTCATCCTCCTCATCCTCGTCATGATGGTGGTGATGATGCTCGTGCTCCTCATCCTCCTCATCCTCGTCATGATGGTGGTGATGATGATGTTCATGCTCTTCATCCTCATCATGATGATGGTGATGATGTGCCATATGCTCTTCTTCAGATTCTCCGTCAGGCTCGGAAAGTGCCTCCAGACGCATCTGCTCGAGCATATCATCACGTTTCTCGATGATCTCGAGAAGTCTTGCGCCGCCCAATTCAGCGACCGGAGTCGTCACGATCTCCGCTGCAGGATTTAAGCTGCGGATCATTTCCACATCGGCATCGATCACATCCTGACCGACAATGTCCGTACGGCTGAGCACGATCGTTCCGGCATACTGTACCTGGTTATTAAAGAACTCACCGAAGTTCTTCATGTACATGCGGCACTTTTTAGCGTCTACGACTGTAACCGCGGAATTTAAGACAACATCCAGATTGGC
>CAMNFX010000025.1 GCA_946537585.1 uncultured Lachnospiraceae bacterium | reverse complement strand
CTGCCTGCGGCTCCAAGCCGGCTCCTGCAGCTTCAGAGGCTGCTCCGGCTCCTGCGGCAACCGAGGCGGCTGAGGCGGCAGAACCGGCAGATGCTTCCCTGGCGGACGCGGCAAAGGCGGAAGGCGAGCTGGTCGTGTATGGCTCCTGCGAGGAGGATTATCTGGCAGCTGCCTGCGAGAACTTCGAGAAGATGTACGGCATCAAGGTACAGTATCAGCGTCTTTCTACCGGAGAGGTCCAGGCCAAGATCGAGGAAGAAAACGGCAATCCCTCTGCGGATGTCTGGTTTGGCGGCACCACCGATCCTTACAATGTTGTAGCGGGAGAAGGCCTGCTGGAGGCTTATGAGGCAGAGAACGCAAGTCACCTGCTTTCTCCGGCATACCGCGATAAAGACGGTTACTGGTATGGCATTTATAAGGGAATCTTAGGCTTCATGGTCAACAAGGATGACTTGGACCGCATGGGTATCGAGGCTCCGCAGGACTGGAAGGATCTGCTTGATCCGAAGTACAAGGGTCTGATCTGGCTGTCCAACTACAATACCGCCGGCACCGCAAAGCTGGTCGTCAACACGATGATTCAGAAATATGGTCACGACGAGGGTATCCAGTATCTGGTAGATCTTGACAAGAACATTGAAGTTTACACCAAGTCCGGATCCGGCCCGTCCAAGAATGTCGGCACCGGCGAGTGCACCATCGGCATCGGATTCCTTCATGACGGCATTACCCAGATCGTCGACAACGGCTATGGAAACATCGGGCTGATCATCCCGTCCTCCGGAACATCCTTCGAGGTCGGCGCAACTGCGATCTTCAAGGGATGCAAACATCCGAATGCTGCAAAACTGTGGATCGAATACGCGCTGAGCCCTGACTGCGTCGAGCTGGCTGCACAGAACGGTTCTTATCAGTTCCTGACCATCGACAATGCAAAGCAGCCGGAAGCTGCTGCAGAGTTTGGCCTGGATCCGGAAAATGTCATGGAGTATGACTTCGAGGATGCCAAGGCGAACACCACCAAGTATGTCGAAGAGGTCATGAATGCTCTCGGCAGTGCTGCGGATGACAGATTCCAGACGGAATAAGATCAAAGCCTTACTGACTGAAACGAAAACACCATAAAGCAGACGGGGCGGGTGAAATCGCTCACCCGCCCCCTATTTTTAAAGAGATTCAGGAGAGATATTATGGCAGGAAAACAGGGATCCAAACTGGACCGTCAGAAATTCTTCGCGGATCCGATCATGGTGACGACGATCGTCTTGCTGATCGCCTTTCTTACATTGTTTATCCTTTATCCTCTCGCCATCCTGCTGGTTGACAGTTTTCTGACTGAAAAAGGCTTTACACTGGACGTGTTCCGCCGCATTATGGCGATGAGCAATTTCCGCAGGGCTATCACCAATACTCTGAAAGTGGGATTTCTGGTCGGCATTGCGTCTTCTCTGATCGGCCTGCTGTTTGCCTATGTGGAAGTTTATGTGGAGTTGAAAACCAAACTTCTTGAGGGACTCTTCAAGGTGGTTTCCATGTTGCCTGTTGTGTCCCCGCCGTTCGTCCTTTCCCTTTCCATGATCATGCTGTTCGGCAAATCCGGTATCATCACCCGGTATCTTCTGCACATCTATGACAACAGCGTGTATGGTTTCTGGGGAATTGTGATTGTGCAGACCCTGACTTTCTTCCCGGTCTGCTACATGATGATGAAGGGCCTTTTGAAAAATATTGACCCGTCTCTGGAAGAAGCGGCCCGTGACATGGGCGCGTCCCGGTTCAAGGTATTCAGTTCCGTGACGCTTCCGCTGATCCTCCCGGGTCTTGGAAACGCGTTTCTGGTCACCTTTATCGAATCGATCGCCGACTTCGCGAACCCGATGATCATCGGTGGTTCCTACGATACACTGGCGACCACCATTTACCTGCAGATCACCGGCGCGTATGATAAGCAGGGTGCGGCGGCAATGGCTGTCGTTCTGCTATGTATTACGCTGCTGATGTTCATTGTCCAGAAATACTATCTGGAGGCAAAGAGCACGGCGACCCTGTCGGGTAAGGCCAGCAGGGCCCGTATGATGATCACGGACAGGAGCGTGACCGTTCCGCTGTCGATCCTCTGCACTTTAATGGCGCTGTTTGTTGTTCTCATGTACATCTGCGTGCCCTTCGGCGCGCTGTTCAAGACCTGGGGCTATGATTTCCATCTGACCACCAAGTGGTTCGCCCAGGTATTTACCCGCTACAAAGGATTCAAGGCTTTCCGCGATTCCTTCCTGCTGTCGCTGATCGCGTCGCCGATCACAGCTTTGCTTTCGATGATCATTTCCTATCTGGTCGTAAAGAGGAACTTTAAGTCCAAAGGATTTATCGAGGCTGTTTCCATGCTTGCGATGGCGGTGCCAGGCACGGTTCTTGGTATCGGATATATCCGCGGATTTTCCGGCGGCCTGTTTCATACCGGCATTCTGCAGGGGCTCTACGGCTCCGCCGCGATCCTGATCATTGTCTTTATCGTCAGAAGCCTTCCGACCGGAACAAGAAGCGGTATCTCGGCCCTGCGGCAGATCGATAAGAGTATTGAAGAATCAGCGTACGACATGGGCGCCGACAGTTTCAAGGTATTTATGACAGTTACACTGCCGCTGATCAAGGACAGCTTCTTAAGCGGTCTGGTCACCGCCTTTGTCCGGAGCATCACCGCTATCAGCGCGATCATCCTGCTGGTTACGCCGCAGTTTCTGCTCATTACCGTGCAGATCAATGAATTTGCGGAAAAGGGCGCTTACGGCATCGCCTGCGCCTTCGCGACCATCCTGATCGTGATCACCTATACCAGCGTGCTGCTGATGAACCTTTTCATCAAATACTTCGGAACGAGCCGCGTGACGGAATAAAGCCTGTCTGTTGGTCTGATGTGTCCTGCCGGATGTATGAGAGCGGGGCACCGGTATAAACAGAAGGGATTTTCGCAGAAGGGATATTAAAGAAATGGCAAAAGAGAAAAAAGGCGTACGCCTTGAACACGTTTCCAAGATCTATAAAGATCCTAAAACGAAAAAAGAGTTTTACGCAGTCTTTGATACTTCGCTGAACATTGAACCCGGCACTTTCGTGACACTGCTCGGACCTTCCGGCTGCGGAAAAACGACGACGCTCCGAATGATCGCAGGTTTTGAAAGCCCGGACGAAGGCGAAATCTATCTCGGTGGCGAGCCGATCAATGCACTGACGCCTAACAAGCGTGACACAGCTATGGTTTTCCAGAGCTATGCGCTGCTGCCGCATTACAACATTTTCGATAATGTCGCCTATGGATTACGGCTTCGAAAATATGACAGGGCGACGATCAAACAGAAGGTCACGGATATCCTGGCACTGGTGGGCCTTGAGGGTATGGAGTCCCGTATGACGAACCAGCTTTCCGGCGGCCAGCAGCAGCGTGTGGCGCTTGCCCGTGCCCTGGTGCTGGAACCGGGTGTCCTGCTCTTTGATGAACCGCTTTCCAATTTGGATGCCAAGCTCAGAGTCCAGATGAGGACTGAGATCCGCCGTATTCAGCAGGAAGCCGGCATCACGGCAATTTATGTCACTCACGACCAAAGCGAGGCAATGGCGATCTCTGATCAGATCATTATCATGGAGAAAGGCGTTGTTTCTCAGATCGGAACGCCGCAGGAGATCTACTACCATCCGAAGAATGAGTTTGTTGCAGACTTCATCGGCGAGGCCAACTTCCTGAAGGGAACTCTGGTCGAGAAAAACGGCAGCGATGACAAGGCAACTGGCGTTGCCAGGATCGGGGAAGACAAGGTCGAAGTTCAGGAAGTCGGACATCTTAATGTCGGCGACCCGTGCGAACTTGTGCTTCGTCCTGAGTCAGCAGTCCTGGCGGACGAAGGTCAGCTTCCCTGCAAGGTTGTCCTAAGCTGCTTCATGGGAAGCTACCAGAACTATCATGTCATGGTCGGAGACACCCTGGTCAAGATCACAGACTTCAATCCGAAGAACAAGAAGATCTATGACGTCGGCGACTCGGCTTTCGTGGTCTTTGACCCGAAGAACGTGCATATCCTGTAAAGCAGAGCTTTCCCTGAATAGACTGAAATAGCAGACGAACGTGCCTGGAAGATTTTTAAGACCGGATTACATCAGAAGGTTCCGGGAAAGTTCATAAATCAAATACAATCCCATATTTGACAGCAAACACCGCTGCAATGGCTTAAAACAAGGCCATGCAGCGGCTTTTCAATATGTAAAAATACGGCTAGCTTTCATAAAATGCGATGAGGAAACGATCAAACTACTCCTTTCTAGAAGAATATCAATAATCTTGTAATTGTCATGGACGGGGTGCCATGGATGACGACACTTTTGACGACAGTGCCGTAACAGCTTCTAAATTGCCTTATTTTAAGCCATTGTTTTTAGCGATGATTGTTCGATCCCCGTCTCGCGCTTATTTTATTTCCATGAGGAGTTCGGTTTTCCGGACTCCTCTTTACGTTCTGTCCGGGGATCGAACCCGCTCGCGGGTCCGTCTCCGCTCCGCTCCGGTCGGCGCAGAGCAGGCGTCCACTGGACGCCTTGCGCCCCCGTCTCGCGCTTTTTTCTATGCAGCGAAAACCTTTATTTTGCGGGTTTCCGCTATTTTTGTTTCAAAAGAAGATTGTCGACTTTGTCGTTTGATTACAGAAGACAGAAGAATAGAAACATGGTTTTATACACTTATATTCATCTTTTATGCATTTCAGAACATCTATGAATCGATAGGCGTGCCACTATTATAGTCAATGACAAAAAAATACTGATATTGTGGATAACAAATCTAAATAGATATAATGATTTCAAGACTAGCTACAAGAATAAATGGCTTGACTTTATAGGTAAGGGTCGAAAGCAATGTTACGGCGATTTATGCTAGCACAGCACAGCATAGCTAATTATCCATACAATACAGCACAGGCATTGCCATGCTCTTCAAAAGACAGCAGAATTTTCGGCACCGGTCAGGAGCTATCATGCTCTCCTGACTGGTGTTTTTTGTGTATCAGAACCCAAAGTGGAAAAAATTGACCGGGTTGAGGAAAAACGACATGGGAGAAGGTATCAAATATTGCCGCCGGTGCGGAAAACAATTGAACATAGACGCGAAATTCTGCAGGTTCTGCGGGTATCAGTTTGAGGCCGTACAGAAAGTCAGGGCTGTTATCAACCCGTGTCCGCAGTGCGGAAAGGATAATGCCAGGGGCGCGAAGTTCTGCAGGTTCTGCGGTGCGGGACTGGCAGGGGCGGAAGCCGGCGCAGCTGCCATACATACAAACAGGAATGCCGCAAGACAGGAAGCGATCCCGCAGATGCCCGAACTCAGGATGTCCGCGGCATCGGTCCCCGGTGAGTTTGATTATGGGGGTATCGATCTGAGCAGCATTGCCGAGGGGGCGCTGGGCAAGGCTGCTTCTGCAGCAATGGCAAAGGCACCGGGTATAGAGCTCCTGTCCCCGGCAAAAGTACTGGGGAACAGCATCATCGGCTTTTTGAAAGGGATCGTCAGTCTGTTCCGGGATCCGAAAGCTGCCATCATGCCGATCGTTTTTGCGGTGCTTTGGATCGTGCTGGCCTTCCTGAGGGACAGTGACCTGCTCCCGGTCAGGGCATTGAGCTGGCTGACATTTGCTGAGGGCGGTCTGGACCGAAGCGGAATCGCGGGGATGATCGGAGGGATTTTAGGAAAGGGCGTTGTTGCGGCTGCTCTTGGATCGCTTTTTACAGGAGGGATACCGAACTTCTTTAAGGGAATAGGTTCCGTGTTCCAAGGGACCGGAGAAAAGCGCAGCTTTGTAAGTCTTGTGATAGGCGCGGTCCTTGGCGCTGCGCTGTATTTCGCGTTCACGGGTCCGGAGCTCGCATCAAAGGCCACAGCCATGGCCGGGATAGCCGGGGCTGTGCTCTCGCTTGAGTCCATAAGCAGGAAGGAAGGACCGCTCTACAGCCTTGCGCAGTCGCTTACGTCGAAGGTACAGGACGGCGTTCGCACGGCGCAGAGTGGAAAGGCGCAGAGCCTTCTTTCGGGGCTCGTCCTGGGATTTGCCATCACGACTGCTCTGATGGCTTTTGCGGGCAGGTAAAGGGGGTGCAGGGAGATGAGAAAGACTGTTAAACGTATCTCGGCTCTTACGGCGGCGTTTTTTGTGGTGCTCTGTATGATCACGCCCCTGATTCCTTCGGGAAGAGTCTTTGCTGACGGTGCCTTCAGCTACGGGACGCCTGAGGATACAGATGCTGACAGTGCCGGCGGCTATTGGACGCTTGTGGATACAGATATTGAAAAGATGGACGAAACATCTGATTTAGGTCAGAGCTGGACATACAAGGCATCTGAGCTGGTGCACGAGCGGCACTACCAGCTTGAAGAAAACGTCATAGGAAAAAGGACGACAAGCAGTCCTATGCCTGGGATCATCGTTCCGGGGGAAGCATTTACGCTGACAATGGTATCAGAACTAACTGAGCTGGTGTATGCTGACACAGGAAGTGACGGGAAACTCACCAGAAAGCCTATGCAATGGCTGGGAAAGTACGGCGAAGGTGAGTATGGCAGCGGGCTTTATGGTACCGATATCAGTAAGGTCTCTACCACCGGTGCGGTCAGTATTACATATACGGACAGCAGTGTCGGCTATATAACTACCGACAGGTACGATGATGAGATATTCACTCTGACAACGCCGCTCAGCAATACTGTAAACTACTCTGTGACTGTTCCGGAAGGTAAAGAGGGCGAACAGTTCCAGTTTGTTTTCTACGGGTTCGGGACCTCCACAAATACAGGGTATTCAAACACCACATGGACTTATGAATGGACGGAGGCGTCTGCAGCAAAAGGCCGCTGGGTGCTTTCGGACACCAATCTGTACAAGTCAGAGGATGCCTGGGGACAGGAATTCATGTATTCACAGGCATACTGGACCTATGAGGCAGGTACTACGTCCCATACTGTATCATTCGAGTCTTACTATATAGGCGATGACAACAAGGTCGATAAAAACAGGATAGTGGAATCCGGCAAGGGCACGGTCACCTGCGATGTACCCCCCGGCGTCCTGTATGCCGGTGAAACATACAGATTGGGCGGTACGGCCAAAATAACGGAGTATACACTGGAACGCATCATTTTCAATCAGGAGATCTTTTATTCCGACTTTGGAATCGCGGCCGGCGCGCGCGAAAAAGACCCTGATCGCGCGAGCGCAAAAGTGGTCGCAAGAGCGACTGAGAGCCCGCAGGCCGACCGCCACGAGCACGAGGCATCAGGGAGCTTTGAGTTTAAACCATATGAAGGCCGTCCGGGCGATGTGTTTGCTGTATATTTCGCCGGAAACGGCGCGACGACGGAGTGGCTCTACGAGTGGACTGAGGATGCAAACGCTGTTCCCGGCGGTAATACTGATCCGGGTCCTATAGACCAGGAAATAATAACCCCCGGCGGAGATCAGCCCGGTGAGGACAGCGGTACAGACATCATCTCTGAAATAGTGGAAGGCAGCAAAGATCCGAAGCCCGTAAAGAATGTCGGTATTGCCGTGGGCGGAGCGCTTGTGGCAGGAGGCGCCGCGGCTTTAATAAACGGCAAAGGTGACAAAGGCGGCGGAGACGACGATAAGAAGAAAAAGAAGCCGTCCGGCTACCGCATGTATGTAAATAAGAACTTCGGAAACATGCTCAAGCGCGGCGAGGAGGCAAAGTTTGTATATGCCCGCATCGCGGAGCTTCCCTCCGGAGGAGGAGAGTTCTCCAGAGACGATCTCTCAAGGAAGATAGAAGTGTTCTCCGGAGACGGAGTCCTGGAAGTTACGGACGGAGGCTTTACTTCGAACGGCTACAGAGCAGCCCGGGTAAAAGTTCCGGATGACTGCACCGCAGCCACAGGGCAGGTTTCTTTCCGTTACGCCGGAGAAGGCGGGACATTTACCCGCCACGTGGTGTTCGCGCTTACAGCAGCACAGATCATCTTCCCGCAGGACAATCTCGGACTTCCGGCCGGGAAGCTGAAATATGTTAAAAAGGCGCCCGGCAAAGACGGCCGCATAGGGGACGGCACATATATCCTGCCGTTCGCAGTAAAAGACATGCCGCAGGGCTCCAGGGTCAAAGCAGTCATAGAACGCGTTGGCTCCACGACCGTAAACGGACATTATATCAGCAGCTCCAAGATCGACAAGCCTATGCCTTATACGGTCGAGGCCGAGCCCGATAAAGAGTACGCGGATAAGGGCATATATAACGCGGTCATTAAAGAGACCGAGGACTACGAGCTCGAGGCCGGCATCAACGAAGGGTTCATCCTCAGAGTCACCGCGGAGTACGGGAAAGCCGGCAGCAGGGAATACGAGAAGGCGGAAGGTGAGCTTCCGATCTTCCGCATACACCTTGGACTGGCGCTGACAGTGGAGGCTAAGAGCATCCCGTGTTACGTTAAGTTAAAGCCCGGAAGGGAGAATAAGAACAGGGAAGACATCACCGGAGAAGACCTCGAGGTCCAGTACGCGAACGCCTCTCTTATGCTGCTCCTGTGTGACGAATCGGATCTTTCCATCATACGCGTCGCGGTAAATCCGGAGATGGATGCCGGCGGAAAGAGACCGAAGAAGCTCAAAGTAACGCCGACACAGGTGGGCAACGACCGCTACAGCAGGACGGGTGACGCGAACGAAAGCCACCAGAAGATATGTGACGCCCTTGGCATTACAGCCTTCCCGACAGGCGTGGTGAACGAGATCGGCGCGCATAAGCTCAAGATATGCATCACGGACGGCATTATGGATCCGCCCACGCGCATGCTCGCGGACATCGAGTTAAGCGCGGTCTACGAGGGCAAGACGTATACGGCAAAGAAGAACGTGCTCCTGCGTTCCCAGGAGTTCAGGATCGCTCAGAACGCGGACGATGACAGGAAGTTCCTCGAAAGGGACAAGCACGTGACCGAGCAGCTTCTTCGGATAAGCGAAAAGATAGAGCACGAATACCCGCAGCAGCTGTTCTCCCTTGCCAATATGATCGACCGCATGCTGGAGGGCTACGACCCGCGCTTCGGCTTCGACGAGAACCAGCTCAACAATGTCATGGGTATGTGGACCGGCTTCCTGGAGGGAAGCTTTGCAGGCGCCAACGGGACTCCGCAGGGCGTTACATTCGCGGATGAGCTCGCTGCTGTCTACGCTTTCATGCAGGGCCTGAGAGACAACACGGGCTTCCTTGGGCGTGTCGCTATGGGTGTTATGACTTCCGGCGTATCCGAGTATATTTTCACGACCATGACTGTCGCGGAAAAGATGCGCGATGCGGTCTTTAAATGCAAGGGCGATAAGGACTTCGGCTTCTGGGACGGAGTTGAGATAGGCGTTACCGAGTTCGGAAAGCAGATACTCCTTGAGGTAACGATGGGCGCGGCCATTAAAAAGCTGGGGAACACCAACCTTGGATATAAGATTGGAGAAAAGCTCGGCGATATGGCTTCCAAGTACCGCTCCGCAATGGATGCGATGGACAGCACTCTTAAGAACAACATTAAGCTGTATAAGATGGCAGACGATGCCTTTACAGGCTGCAAGAACTTCTTCAACAGCTCCGCCAAGGCTGCCAAAGCAGGGATAGATGAGACCATAAAGTCTGCTGATGACGCGCTGGATTACGGCGATATGCTGATGAAGAAGGCCAGAAATGAGCTTTCTCCCCAGGAGCTTAAGGCTCTCGAAAGGTTCGAGAGGGGCATGGAAAAGGGCATGGAGAAGGTCAGGAAGCTTCAGAAGGCCCAGCAGGAGCTCGAGTCCATCACGGATCCTGCAAAGCTTAAAGAGGCTAAGGCCAATTACCGCAAGATTGCCGACGAGGTCTGGACCGACAAGAACGCCCTTAAGGCTCTTCAGCGCGTTAAAGGCGAACCCGCAGCCCGCCTGAAGGCTCAATTCAACGAGTATAGGGAGACCCTTCTTGACGAAGTGCAGCTCGAGGCTCTCTCTGACATCTCCAGGGAGACAGGCATCCCAAGAGAAAACCTGTACGTGATGAACGCTTCAAACGGCAGTAAGCTTACGTACAAGCAGGGCAAGAAAGTCCCGAGCGACAGGGACATCTCCTTTAAGCAGAAGGTGCTCTCTGACCGCACGAAGGATCTTACCATAGACCAGAGCTTAGGCGAAAGAGCCGTTGCAAGAAGGCTCTATAAGAAGATGAACGGCAGGGAGGCAGACACCATAGAAGAGGCGCTGCAGTTTATGAAAGACAAGGACGTCACCTACGTCAGTCCTGAAAAGAGCGGCCCGGGCAGCTTTGAATTCGAGCACAATCTTGAGGCTTACGAGGATCTTGCCGGAATGATAGGCATCAAGCCCGACGGAACGATGGATAAGTCCCTTATGGAGAACGATCTTCACAACCTTCAGATCAACAGGGCGTCCGTGGAGCACAAGGGCGTTGAATGGTTCAGCCGCTCAAGGCAGACTGTCGATACGGCAAAGAGTCTGGAACAGGAGGCCGCAAACCTTACCGGAGAAGCCAGGGAGGCTCTGCTCAAGCGTGCTGAGGATCTTATGGATATGTCTCAGGGGCAGATGGTGGAGGGCGTCTACCAGATAAGCAAACAGGTGGAAAACATAATCATCCCGCGCGGAATACTGCGCACGGGAAGATGCCCGCTTAGCAGGGAAGCCATGATCATCCACCAGCAGGCTCTGAAGGTCGCCAACGGCGAAGTGCCCCCGGCAGTATTTGAGCACTTCCTGAAGAACAACTACGGCATGGATATAGACGGCTACGCTAAATACATGAGCCAGTTCCTTGAATAATCCCTGACCGATACGGCCACGGGACTCCCTGTCGAGGAGATAGTCGGAACATGTGTTCTTAAAGGAGAAGC
>CAMNFX010000024.1 GCA_946537585.1 uncultured Lachnospiraceae bacterium | reverse complement strand
TACGCCGTGAAGGCAAAAAGATCTACCCCAACGATCCCTGCCCCTGCGGCTCCGGCAAAAAATATAAAAAGTGCCACGGAAAGAACGTCTGATTATAACAATGAAAAAGCTGTTTCTATAGTCTGTGCCATAGAAACAGCTTTTTTGTATCTCAATTATGTTGTTTGCTTCCGAGTGTGATGCTAATTCCGGGAAGAAAATCCTGCCATCAAGATAATTATAACTTGGTTACGTTTGCGGCCTGCGTCTTTCCATTCTCGCCGACAACTACATCGAACTCAACTTCCTGACCGTCATCAAGCGTGCGGAAGCCTTCCATGTTCAGAGCTGAGTAATGAACAAAAACATCATTCCCCTCTTCAGTGGAAATGAATCCGTAACCTTTCTGGTTATTGAACCATTTTACTGTGCCTTTCATATATTTCCTCCTAGAATCAATTAGCTATGGGGCCCAAAGACCCGACTAATGACATATTAACGCGGTTTACTTGGAAAATCAAGTAGAATCAGCCCGATTTGGCACGAATTGTCAAGCTTTTAACCATATATAAAGCACGGAAAGATCATCTCCGGCACAAAACGCCTGCCGGCTTTAAGGAATAACAAATCCTGCCGGCGCTTTTTCCACGGCTTTCATGACTGCGGACGATGCGCTGTTCAGGCGTCTTGAATTAAGGCGCAAAGCAGAATTGACACGCGATATGGTTGTGCGATCGATCGCATGGGGTTTATAATGAGAACCATGAACAGCGCCTCAAGGGACAACAGAAAAAGCGGCCGGGATGAAAAGACGCAGAAACTCGTCTTTCTGGCACTCTGTACGGCATTCGGCCTGATCTGCTCTTATGTGGAGCTGCTGATCCCCCTGGAGCTGGGCGTTCCCGGCGCCAAACCCGGACTGCCGAATATCGTAACCGTTACGCTTCTGTATTCCATGGGGACAAAAGCGGCATTTTTCGTGACAGCAGCCAGGATCTTCCTTGGCGGTTTCATGTTCGGAAACCTCTTTTCCATCATATATTCTTTTTCAGGTTTTCTGCTCAGCTTTCTTACTATGCTTCTCCTGAAAAAAACAGGGCGTTTCGGGATGACCGGGGTCAGCATTGCCGGCGGCGTGATGCATAACCTCGGCCAGCTGATTGCCGCGGCCCTGCTCACGGACGGGTATGTATTTGCCTGGATGCCTCCGCTGATCGCTGCCGGCACCGCTGCCGGCACACTGATCGGGATCCTGAGCTCCTTGATCGCGAAGCGCATGTCAGGACTGTTTAAGAAGATGAAATAGCTTAATTCACTGGTATTGCGAATGAACTTGTGATAAAATAAACTGGTTTAGGTATTTCATGGTGAAGGAGCGGCCAATTCTATGCGGATCGGATTTGACAATGACAAATATCTGAAGATTCAGTCAGAACACATCAAAGAGCGGATCAGTCATTTTGAGGGAAAGCTGTACCTTGAGTTCGGAGGAAAGCTGTTTGATGATTACCATGCCTCCAGAGTCCTTCCGGGCTTCATGCCCGATTCCAAGCTGCGGATGCTTCTGCAGCTCAAGGATGAAGCGGAGGTCGTGATCGCGATCTGCGCGGAGGATATCGAGCGCAGCAAAAAGCGCGGAGATCTCGGGATCGGCTATGATGAGGACGTACTCCGCCTTATCAAGAGCTACCGGGATACCGGCCTTACTGTCAGCTCCGTCGTGATCACCCGCTTTGCCGCGACTCCGGCGGTAGAGCAGTTCATGCAGAGGATCAAGCGGAAGAAGATCAAGGTATACAAGCATTATACGATCGAGGGATACCCCAACAACATCCCCGTGATCATGAGCAAAGACGGATACGGTAAGAACGAGTATATCGAGACGTCCCGTCCGCTGGTCATTGTCACCGCACCGGGACCCGGCAGCGGAAAGATGGCGACCTGCTTAAGCCAGCTGTACCAGGACAGTGTAAAGGGGATCCGGTCCGGCTACGCCAAGTTCGAGACCTTCCCGGTCTGGAATCTTCCCTTAAAGCACCCTGTCAATCTTGCTTATGAAGCGGCTACGGCGGACCTGAACGATGTCAATATGATCGACCCGTTCCACCTTGCCGCTTACAATGAAACGACGGTCAACTATAACAGAGACGTGGAGATCTTCCCCGTCCTGAGCGCGATATTTGAAAACATCTACGGCGAGAGCCCGTATAAGTCTCCCACGGACATGGGCGTCAATATGGTGGGCTACTGCATCGTCGATGACGAGGTCTGCCAGGAAGCGTCCCGGCAGGAGATCATCCGCCGCTATTTCAAAGCGTGCGACGCGATCATGCGCGAAACCGGCGGAGAGAAGGAAAAGTACAAGATCGAGCTTCTGATGAAGCAGGCGGGCATCGACCCCGAGTACCGCGCCGTCGTGCCGGCTGCCAGGGAACGTGCGGCAGCGGAAAAAACACCTGCGACGGCGATCGAGCTGCAGGACGGCAGGATCATTACCGGAGGCTCCACCAAGCTTCTCGGTCCTTCGGCGGCTGCCCTGCTGAACGCTTTAAAGGATCTGGCGGGGATTCCTCACAAGACACATGTGATCGCGCCTTCCGCGATCGAGCCGATTCAGAAGCTGAAGCTCGACTATCTCGGATCCAAGAATCCCGCGCTGCATCTGGACGAAACACTGATCGCCCTGAGCGTGAGCGCAGCTACGGATCCGAATGCCCGCATGGCCATGGAGCAGCTTCCGAAGCTCCGCACCTGCCAGGTGCATACTTCCGTTCTGCTTGCCCATGTGGATGAGAAGACCTTCTCCAAGCTGCACATGGATCTGACCAGCGAGCCGGTCTTCGAGAACAAGGAGAAGATCGTTGCGACGGTCAATAAAAACAGAGGATAAGAATGAGTCAGAACCAGAACAACAGACGCAGAGGCGGAAATTCTGACAGGGGCAACGGACCGGGATCTCCGAATTTCGGCCAGAATGTCATTATTCTGCTGATCGTGGCGGCAGTGGCTTACTTTATTATGAATTACGGCCGTTCACTGATCCGGGACCGCTCCAATGTTGAGCTTTCCTATGACACCTTCTATGAGATGATCGATAAGGATCTGATCGATACTGTCACGATCGACGGATCTACGATCTCGATCATTCCGAAGGAAGATGCTAAGGATTATTCACCGCTTCTTCATTACTATACGATCGCCATGGAGGATCCGGACAGGACGCAGAAGCTGCTCTCGCACGGCATTGTCTGCTATCAGGAGAAGCCGGACACCACGGGGTATCTGTGGGATATCCTGATCGGCGTGGTCCTCCCCTTTGCGGCCATCATGCTGTTTATGCATTTCATGAGCAGGCGCATGGGCGGAGGCGGCGGCATCATGGGCGTGGGCAAGTCCAATGCCAAGGTCTATATGCAGAAGGATACCGGTGTGAACTTTGAGGATGTGGCCGGCGAGGATGAGGCCAAGGAGTCTCTGGTGGAGATCGTGGACTTCCTTCACAATCCGGCCAAATACCGCACGATCGGTGCCAAGCTTCCGAAGGGCGCACTGCTGGTAGGCCCTCCCGGCACCGGCAAGACGCTTCTGGCAAAGGCCGTTGCGGGCGAGGCCGAGGTTCCCTTCTTCTCGCTTACGGGTTCGGATTTTGTCGAGATGTTCGTGGGTGTGGGCGCATCCCGAGTCAGGGACCTTTTCAAGCAGGCGACCAGCGTTGCCCCCTGTATTGTTTTTATCGATGAGATCGACGCCATCGGAAAGTCCCGTGATTCCCGCTTCGGCGGCGGAAATGATGAGCGCGAGCAGACGCTGAACCAGCTCTTAAGTGAAATGGACGGCTTTGACCCGGCAAAGGGCATCATGGTCCTCGGCGCCACCAACCGCCCCGAGATCCTGGATCCTGCACTGCTTCGCCCCGGACGCTTCGACCGGAGGATCATTGTGGAGAAGCCCGATCTGAAGGGCAGAGTCAACATCCTGAAGGTCCATGCAAGGGACGTGAAGCTGGATGAGACCGTGGATTTTGAAGAGATCGGCCTTGCGACCAGCGGAGCCGTCGGCGCGGATCTTGCAAATATGATCAATGAGGCAGCCATCACTGCGGTCAAGAACGGCAGGAACGCTGTCAGCCAGAAGGATCTTTTTGAGGCGGTGGAGGTGGTCCTTGTCGGCAAGGAAAAGAAGGACCGCATTCTTTCTCAGGAGGAACGGAAGATCGTTTCCTACCATGAGGTCGGGCATGCCCTGATCGCCGCGGTGCAGAAAGACGCCGAACCGGTCCAGAAGATCACGATCGTTCCCCGCACCATGGGCGCTCTCGGCTATGTCATGCAGGTTCCCGAGGAGGAGAAATACCTCAACACCAAAAAGGAGCTTGAGGCCATGCTGATCACGACCCTGGGAGGCAGGGCTGCCGAGGAACTGGTATTTGAGACCGTGACAACCGGTGCGGCCAATGACATTGAAAAAGCGACGGACATTGCCCGCGCTATGATCACCCGTTACGGCATGAGCGAAAAGTTCGGCCTTATGGGCCTTGCCAAGGTCCAGGATATGTATCTTTCGGGAAGGACCGTCCTGGAATGCGGAGATGAGACCGCGACCGAGGTGGACCGCGAGATCATGAAAATGCTTGCGGCATCCTATGAAGAGTCAAAGCGGATCCTTTCCGAGCACATGGACGCCCTGCATAAGATCGCGGCGTATCTGATTGAAAAGGAGACCATAACCGGCAAGGAATTCATGCAGATCTTCCATGAGGTTGAAGGTTCCGGAAAGGAAGCAGAGGCGCCTGGGGAAAATGCTGCGGATGAAGCAGCGCCGGCAGAGCTTTACGAGGCAGCTGCAGAAAAGACGCAGGATCCTTCCCTCCCGCCGGTTCCTGAACCTGAAACCGACGGCAGCACGGCGGACGCCAGGCAGGAAGAGGCGCGGCTTGAGAAGGCCAGGGCTTCCTATGAAGAGGCGATGGCAGAGGCAAATATACCGATTCCCGGCAGGGATCCGGAGGACAATTAAGAACTGACTCTTTATGTAAAATGATCCTGCGTTGCAGGAAAGGTAATAAAGAATCCCGTTCCTGAAAAAACGGGAAAGGAGAAAAGGATTATGAAAAAGGCAAGACTGGCAGCACTGGCATTTATGTCTGCACTGATATTCAGCCAGACTGCACTGGCAGACAATGTGATCGTAGCACCCAATCCGGGCGGAACCGGCACCGCAGCGGGAACTGTTTCCGGCGGAACCGGCTCCATGAATGTCGGACCCTCCACCATGGCCGGGGGCTCCGTGGACACCTCCAACGGTCCTGTGATCAGCTCGGCCGGTCCGAGCACCGACAGCAAACAGATCAATGAGCAGGGCTATGTGATCATCGGCGGTGTGTTTACAGGCGGCTCGGCAAGCTATGATAACGGATACGGACCGGGCGGATCTTCCACCGCACAGTCTTCACAGTCTCAGCCGGTAAGCACCGGTCAGAATGTAGCAGGTCCCGCTGTTTCAACTTCAGGCGCACCCGCTTCCGGAAATACCCAGGCACCGGCTGCGGCGTCAGCGGCAGCACCGACGGATGCCACCGGCTCCTCTGTAGCAGCGCCTGCCATCAACGGCGCCGCAGCGGTCCTGTATGACGCAACGACCAATGAGATCCTGTTCGATAAGAACGGGTCCCAGTCGATGTACCCCGCATCCACCACCAAGCTCATGACGGCACTGCTCTGCGCCGAGCGTCTGGGCCTTGAGGATACCATCACCTTTACCGACAGTGCGGTCAACCATCTTGAGAGCGGCGCCATGACGGCAGAGATGCGCGTCGGTGACACCATGACTGTAAAGGACGCGCTGCATGCCATGCTGCTCCGTTCCGCCTGCGAGGTCGCAAACGGGATTGCCGAGAAGGTCGCGGGATCACAGAGCGCATTTGCGGAGCTCATGAACCAGAGAGCAAGAGAGCTCGGCTGTACCAATACCCATTTTGAAAACGCGTCCGGTCTGAACGGAAACCATACCACGACGGCCCGGGATATGGCGCTGATCACAAAGGCCGCATTAAACAACGCAACCGTCCGCGCTGTCCTGCAGACCAAGTCCTACACTCTGCCTGCAACGGCCTCCAGAGGAAAGCTTACCTGTACGAACAGCAACCGTCTGCTTTCCGGCGGCGCAGATTACTACGAGGGCATTATCGGCGGCAAGACCGGCTATACCTCCAAGGCGGGAAGCTGCCTCGCCAGCGGCATTGAACGCGGCGGGCATCAGCTGATCGCGGTCGTATTCAAGTCCAACAGCACGCAGTATACGGATACCAAAGCGCTGTATGATTACGGTCTGAAGAGGATCGGAGCGTCCGGAACAAGCGCGTCGGCATCCGGCAGCTCAGCATCTTCTTCCACACAGGCTGCTTCGGCATCTTCTGCAGGCGGCAAGTGGGAGCAGACCACCGGAGGCTGGAAATACAGGAAGGCGAATGGCAGCTACTGCGCAAATGAGTGGCTGGACGTTAACGGAAATACCTATTTCTTCGGCAGCGACAGTCTGATGTGTATCGGCTGGAAGCAGTTCACAAACGGCTCCTGGTACTACTTCAATCCTGAGAACGGTGCAATGGTCAGAGGCAAATGGGTGACCCAGAACCAGAAATCCTATTATCTGCAGGCCAACGGCATCATGGCCGTCAATACCGTGATCGACGGTAAGTACCGGGTCAATGAAAACGGCGTTTATGTAGAGAAGGTCGGATAAATTGGCAGAAAACAGAAATAAAAAAGCATACAGCAGAAACCAGACAGCTCCTTCCCGTAAAAGGCAGGGAGGCGGCAGCATGGGGCCGTTGCTTCTGGCCGGGCTCCTGCTGCTGATCATTTTGGGAGTGATCTTCGGCATTGTTTCTTCCGGAAGGAAAAAGCAGGCAGCCATCGAGAGCTCCGAAGCGGAATCCGCTTCCATTGCCGCTTCTGTCGCGCAGTCCGAAGCGGAGGCGGCCGCGCAGAAGATCGAGCTGAGGGAGTTTTCACCTACGGAGATCCCGGAGCTGAACACCCTTGTTAAGGATTATTTTGACGCGCGGCTTGCCGGCGACAGCTCCCGGATCCTTGCAATGTACGGACGCAGTGATACAACAGCCGACCCTGCCCTTGAGCAGAAGCTCAAAGCACAGGCTGCCTGGATCCAGACCTTCCGCAACATTAATGTCTGGGATGTACCGGGCGTTCATGAGGGCGACCGCCTCTGCCTGGTACAGTACGATGTGGATTTCCGCAGAACGGACACGCTTGCGCCGGGCATCATGTATTTCTACGCGGAACGCACCGCCGACGGCAGCTACCGTTTTGTGGAAAACCTGCTGAAGGACCGTGTGGATTTCATGGATCAGGAGCTTGCAGGCGAGCAGGCTTCGGATATGATCGCGGACACGGATGCGAGACTGAAGGAGGCCCTGGATACCGACAGCGAACTGGCACTGATCTATACCTCGTTCCAGAACGGAGAGATCTATCGGGAATCCAACCTCGATATGGACCGTGAGCAGCAGGTCGATCTGTTCCTTGACCCGGCCGATTCGATCCTTGTAGAAGGGGTGGAGGCACCGCAGACCCCGCAGGGCGGAGAAGCGGCTCCGGAAGGAGAAGCCGGCGATGATTCAAACGTTTCCATAGAAGAAGGCGGGGCGGAAGCTGAACCCGCTCCGGACTCTGAGACGGCAGGAGAAGCCCCCGCGCCTGAAGAAACGCAGGAAACGGAAGCGTCCGAATAAGTTTCATTTGAATAAGACATAAGGTCGAAAGTATCCGTCGTAGGCAGGTGGCTGAAGGCGGATACTTTTATCAGGAGCTTAAGTATATGAATGTAGCAGATTTTGATTATGAACTTCCCGAGGAACTGATCGCACAGGATCCCTTAGAGGACAGAAGCTCTTCACGCCTTCTGGTGCTTGACAGGAAAACGGGAGAGTATGAACACCGGCACTTTACGGATATCAGAGAGTACCTTTGTGCAGGCGACTGTCTGGTGATCAATGACACCAAGGTGATCCCGGCGAGACTTCTCGGCTTTAAAGAGGACACCGGCGCGCATGTGGAGATCCTGCTTCTGAAACGAAAGGAAGCAGACCTTTGGGAATGCCTTGTCCGCCCCGGAAAGAAGCTCCGGCAGGGGGCGAGGGTCGTGTTTGGGGACGGACTTTTAAAAGCGGAGATCATGGATACTCTCGAGGAAGGAAACCGTCTCGTACATTTTGAGTATAACGGGATCTTTGAAGAAGTGCTCGACCGCCTCGGAGAAATGCCGCTGCCGCCTTATATCACACACAAGCTGCAGGACAAGAACCGATATCAGACAGTGTATGCGGTCCATGAAGGCTCTGCCGCCGCACCCACGGCAGGACTGCATTTTACGAAAGAGCTGCTGAAGGAGATCGAAGACATGGGGGTCCGGATCGCCCGTGTAACGCTGCATGTGGGGCTCGGCACCTTCCGGCCGGTGAAGGTCGAAACAGTCGAAGAGCATCACATGCATTCGGAGTACTTCGAGGTCGGAGAAGATACCGCCAGGATCGTCAATGAAACGCTTGCCGCAGGACACCGGGTCTTTTCTGTAGGAACGACCTCAACAAGGACACTTGAATCGGCTGCGGAGCTGAATCCGGAATATGAAGAGCTGATGAAAAGAGGAGAGGTTCTTTTGAAAGAGGATGTGCCAGATGAAAGTACGGATACAGACTCACAGACAGAGTGCTGCCGCCCTGTGAATGTTCATGGCCTTTCCATGATCCGGAAGGCGGACGGAACTTTTGTTCCGAAATACCGGTTGAAGGCATGCGGCAGCTGGACCTCGATATTTATCTATCCGGGATATGAGTGGAAGCTGGTTGAGGCGCTGATCACAAACTTCCATCTGCCGCAGTCCACACTGATCATGCTTGTATCTTCACTTGCGGGAAGGGAGCATGTCATGGCTGCCTATCACGAGGCTGTAAAGGAGCGCTACCGATTTTTTTCCTTTGGCGACGCCATGCTGATCACTGACAGATTATAACGCATAACCCCCATGGGGCTTGCGGATCATCTGATCGCGCTTTATACTTTTTGGAAACAGCAGGGATCTGTTTGGCACCTGGTTTCAGAATGCCATGCATTCTGAAACTGCGGGCGTGCTGAACTGCTACATATATTTGCTGATCGCTTCCCGGAATTCGGAGAGCATTTCGGTGTCGTGATCCTCTAACGCATGATAGATGCAGTGATCGATATGCTCGTTGATGATGACCTTGCCGGTGTTATGCAGCGCAGCCTCTACAGCAGAGAGCTGCATCAGAACATCAGAGCAGTCGGCATCGTCGGCTACCATCTGTTTTACACGATTTAAGTGTCCAATGGCACGCGACAGCCGGTTTATGACCTTCTGCTTATGCTCCGGAGAGTGATAGTGATTCGGATGGTTATGATGCTGTTCTTTCATAAACGAGAGTAAGTCCTTTGGCTTTTATAAAACTGCGGATCAGTGCGCAGGCTGTTAAGACCCCGGAGGGATCCGTCCGGAAAAGGCCCCGGGCCGCTGAATACGGATCAGCTGAGCTGCCCGGCAAATGGGCAGATCCTCTGCGCTTTGCGCTTTCTGCGCGAAAAATCGCTCAAATCATGTTTGGATTATAGAATGATTTAACGAGTTATACAACCCCCATCAAGGGATATGAATCCCGGCGAAAACACATGAAAACGAGAGAAGACCTATGGAGAAAATGAAGATCATCGAATTGAAGGAATCCATTCTGGAAGATAATGACCAGGATGCAGAAAAGCTGCGTAAGGAGCTTGAGGAAAAGAAGGTATGCCTGATCAACCTCATGTCCGGACCGGGCTCCGGAAAGACCACGACGCTGCTTGCTTTAAAGAAATATTTTGACCATAAGATCCGCTGGGGCGTTATGGAGGCGGATATCGACTCGGATGTGGATGCAGTCAGAGTGCAGGAGGCGGGCGTGCCCTCCATTCAGCTGCATACCGGCGGCATGTGTCATCTGGACGCTGACATGACCCGGCAGGGCTTGAACTCCTTCGGGAGGGATGACCTCGACCTGATCTTCCTCGAGAATATCGGGAATCTTGTCTGCCCCGCGGAGTTTGATACCGGTGCTGCCATTAACATGACGATCCTCTCTGTACCGGAGGGAGATGACAAGCCGGTGAAGTATCCGCTGATGTATGAGGTGGCGGACATTCTGGTCGTCAACAAGATCGATACCCTTCCGGTCTTCGATTTTGATAAGGAAAAAATGGAAAAGGCAGTCTACGCCCGCAACCCGGAGATGAAGATCTTTTATGTGTCCTCTCTTACCGGAGAAGGAATTGCGGAGCTTGCGGATTATCTGATCGAACGCGTGAAGGAGGTGAATGCCTGATGGGTGAGGTAAGGACGATCAAGATCCAGGAAAACATCACTGCGCCGAATGACAGAAGAGCACAGGAAACGCGCAGCATGCTCAGCAGGAAGGGCGTATTCTTTCTCAATGTCATGTCCAGCCCCGGATCCGGCAAAACGACCCTGCTGACTGCCCTCATCAACCGTATGAAGGAGAAGGTCCGGATCGCGGAAATGGATGTGGATATCACCTCGACACTGGATGCACAGCGGGTTGCGGATGCGACAGGCGTCCGCGCCATGCAGATCCATAACGGCGGTCTCTGCCATATCGACGCGGATATGACGGCCCGTGCGCTGCAGGATTTCAGCACGGATGACATCGATTTCCTGATCCTGGAAAATATCGGCAATCTGGTCTGCCCGGCGGAGTTTGATACAGGCGCTCATAAAAACATGATGCTTCTGTCCGTTCCGGAGGGAGATGACAAACCGCTGAAATACCCTCTGATGTTCTCGGTGAGCGATATCATTCTGATCACCAAGACGGATACCGCCCCGTATTTTAATTTTGATGTAGAGGCAGCAAAGGAGCGGATCCTTCAGCTGAATCCTGCGGCAAGGATCCTTTGTGTCTCCGCCAGGACCGGTGAGGGCCTCGATGAGCTCGAAGAGCTCCTGATGAAGGAGATCGACACTGTCAAAAAGCAGGCGGACAGCTGATCCGTAAAGCATCAGCTTCCGCTGATGGCTCCATA
>CAMNFX010000023.1 GCA_946537585.1 uncultured Lachnospiraceae bacterium | reverse complement strand
GAGAGAAAGGCACAGCTCGCAGCATCTGCTGAGTCACACATGAACTAAAGACTTAACTAGTCAGCGCCCTTGCCTGCATGACTGTACGGATCATGCTTGCATGAATCCGGACATGTCTGCAGGCAAAGGCTGATTAGCAGACGGCAAATACATGAGCAAGTAGGCCGAAGGCCGGATTGCGAATGTTTGCCGGGCGCTGACGCAGCGCCTTGTCTGTAAGGCTGTACGGATCATGAACTTATGATTCCGGCATGTCAGAATGGCAGACGTTCTGAAAAGTTCAGTGACAACTCTCACACAAAACAATACAGAAAACCCGGTGGTTCAGTACCGCCGGGTTTTTTGCATCTTAGATTGCAGTTATAAAATTTAAAAGAGAGAAGATCAGGGCTGTCGGTTCAGCGCTTCATTTGTAAGCTTTTCAGTATATGCGATCGATTCTACGATAGCCTGATCAAGATAGGAGATAAACTCCTGGGCCACAGTGCTGACTCTGGTGCCCTTAATATGAAGCCAGCCCAGACGGATATCCGGAAGGCCTTCGATCGGAAGGCTGATCACTCCGGGAGTGGAGACACCGTCTACTAGAAGACCAGTACCCGTCGTGATCGCATTGCTGGACGCCACAATGTCTGTTGCCGCCGAACGCGTATTGATCACAATGCGCTGAGAAGGCTTCTGTGCATTAAAGAACTGGCATTCTTCGGAAAAATCGATCGCAACGCCTTCGGACTGTTCAAAGGTCACATACGGGTAAGGCATCAGATCCGATTCCGTGATATGATCCAGCTTCGTCAGAGGATGATCTTTGCGGACATAGACCTTCGGCGAGACTGCATGCAGCTCGTTAAACTCCAGATCCCGTGAGGAGAGAAGTCTCAGTATGATCTTATCCGTAAGATCGGACAGGAAAATGACGCCAACATCCGCGCGTCTGTCATAAACGTCATCGATCACGCCGTCCATGCCGGTCTCTCTTAATTCCATCCTGTACATGGTGTGATCATGGCCGTGGATCAGCTTCATAAACGCCGCCTCCACGAAAGGATAGCGCTGAGAAGAAATGCTCACAAAGGTCGAAGCCGCTTCTCCGTGTCCGCCTCCATAAAGCTTTTCCAGCTGCTTCTTGCTGTCAAGAAGAGAAACGGCGTGGCTCAGGAACTCCCGTCCCTCAGGGGTGAAGGTCACGCCCCGGTTAGTGCGGATAAAAAACGTAATGCCCAGTTCTTCCTCAAGCTCCTTGATAGCAATGGAAATGCCGGACTGGGAAAGAAACAGTTTCTGGGCGGCTTTGTTGATCGAGCCGCACTTGGAGATCTCAACCAGATAATTCAGCTGCTGAAATGTCATAGCAATACCTCCCGGTAATAAGCAGACCTCTGTCTAAAAGTATCGGGACAGAAGATGAGCATTATGAATATAATACGATTGGAAAATGATTGTCAACTTTACACTACCGTATTTAAACATAGTATAGTACACAAAATCCGCCTCGTCAACAGCGTTATAAATAATATAATTAACCGATTAAAAAAAAGGTAAACTACATGTATTGACAGGAATATGTTATAGTATAGGTGAAAAGAAACAACAGTGAGCAGGAAAGGTGAAAATTTTTATTCATGATTGACATCTTTTTGCCTGTTCCGGCTTCTCTCACTCGCAAACAATTAATTCGCCGAGACAACTGTTGTTATCAAAAAAGCTTCTTGCAAATAAATTATTTTATATCGAAAGGATGGTTCTATCATGGATTGTAAGAATTTGGGTTTTGCAACTCGTCAGATTCACGCCGGCAAGGAAGCCAACTCTGCAGGCGCACTGGTCACCCCGATCTACCAGACCTCTACCTTTGAGTTTGACTCTGTAGAGCAGGGCGGCAGAAGATTTGCTGGTCAGGAAGAGGGTTACATCTACTCCCGTCTTGGCAACCCGTCACTTACCCAGGTTGAGAAGAAGCTTGCTGACCTCGAGTGCGCTGAGGCATGTGCAGCTACCGCTTCCGGTATGGGCGCTATCTCCGCTGCTCTGTGGAGCGCTACCAAGGCCGGCGACGAAGTCGTTGCTTCCGATACACTGTACGGCTGCACCTTCGCTCTCCTGAACCATGGCATGCCGAACTTCGGCGTCAACACCAAGTTTGTTGATTTCGCTGATCTTGATGCTGTAAAGGCTGCTCTGACCGAGAAGACCACTGTTGTCTATCTTGAGACTCCCTGCAACCCGACCCTGAAGGTAGTTGATATCGCAGCTATCGCCAAGATCGCTCATGACTACAACCCGAAGATCTGCGTTATCGTAGATAACACCTTCTGCTCACCCTACATCTCCAACCCGCTGACCCTTGGCGCTGACGTAGTAGTTCATTCCGCTACCAAGTACATCAACGGCCACGGCGATGTCATTGCCGGCTTCGTTATGTCCAACGCTGAGTTCATCAACAGAGTTAAGATGTTCGGTATCAAGGATATGACCGGCTGCGTTATGAGCCCGTTCAACGCATTCCTGATCGCAAGAGGCCTTAAGACCCTTGACATCCGTGTACAGCGTCACAGCGAGAACGCTATGAAGCTTGCAAGATTCCTTGAGTCTCATCCGGCAGTTGAGAAGGTTTACTATCCGGGTCTTGAGAGCTTCGAGGGTCATGAGATCGCTAAGAAGCAGATGAGAATGTACGGCGGCATGATGTCCGTAGAGCTGAAGGCTTCCAGAGAGAAGGTCGGCGCTGCTCTGAACAGCATGGAGCTTGCTACCATCGCAGTTTCCCTGGGTGATGCTGAGACTCTGATCGAGCATCCGGCTACCATGACTCACAGCACCTACACTCCGGAAGAGCTGAAGGCATCCGGTATCTCCGAGGGTCTGGTACGTATCTCCGTAGGCCTTGAGGATGCTGATGATATCATCGCTGACTTCAAGAAGGCTCTGGATAAGCTGATCTAAGTTTATACGAAATCCAATTTACGGCGGGGCCTTAATGGCTCCGCTGTTTTCTTCAGAGATGTTAAAAATCTGAAAAATGAGAAATATTTGTCTCAGGACGATAGGTAAATCGACGCCGGAATTGCGAGCATAGCTGGGGCCAGCCGGAGAACTGTTTGAGATGGTTCCGTTCAGGAACCATCGAGTTTCGCAGGCGGCCCCTCATAGGCGGCGCAGCAATTCCAAGGAGATACCGTGTCCTGAACAAATATTTCTCAGATATAATGTCTGTTTGTATTGATTTTGTTTATGGAGTACATCAAAATACAATATGTATTCATCTTTGTACAAAATTAACAATAATTAGCCTTTGCTAACACTCCAAACAGTCGTAATTATCAAAAAATGTACACTGCATGAGGTTGTATTTAAACAAGCGAACGTGTACACTATAGAAAGATTATTTTTCATAATAATTTCTTTGAAAGGAGAGCAAACATGAAAGATATTGTTGAAATCCGTTGGCATGGACGCGGCGGCCAGGGTGCTAAGACAGCTTCCCTGCTTCTCGCAGATGCTGCATTCAACACTGGTAAGTACGTACAGGGCTTCCCTGAGTACGGCCCCGAGCGTATGGGCGCACCGATCACGGCTTATAACCGTATCAGCTCCGAGCGCTGCACCGTTCATTCCAACATTTATGATCCGGACTATGTCGTTGTCGTTGATGAGTCCCTGATCCATGCAGTTGATGTTACTGCTGGTCTGAAGGAGAACGGCGCGATCGTTATCAACTCCGGTGCTGATCCTGAGGAGCTCAGACCGCTTCTGAAGGGTTATAAGGGCAGAGTATGCACCATCGATGCCAATAAGATCTCCGAGGAAGAGCTTGGTAAGGTTTTCCCGAACACTCCGATGCTTGCTGCTATCGTTAAGGTCAGCGGCGTTGTCGAGCCCGACGAGTTCGTACAGGATATGGAAGCTTCCTTCAAGCACAAGTTTGCTTCCAAGCCCCAGGTTATCGACGGAAACATGAGAGCACTTAAGCGTTCTATGGAGGAGGTAAAGGGATGATGAGCAAGTACGAGAAGAATACCGCTCCTGATGTAAAGTGGCAGGATATCACTCTGGCAGCTGACGTTTTTGAAGGCGGTACTGCAGCAGCGATTGAGACCGGCGACTGGAGAACCATCAAGCCGGTGATCGACTGGGATAAGTGTAAGCAGTGCCTGCTTTGCGCTCCGGTATGTCCGGATATGTCCATTCCTGTGACCGCAGATGGCAAGCGTGCTGATTTCGATTACTTCTTCTGCAAGGGTTGTGGCATCTGTGCGAACGCATGTCCGTTCGGCGCCATCACCATGGTGAAATAAGGAGGGAATGAGATATGGCAATCAGAGAAAGACTTTCCGGTAACGAAGCAATTGCTTTCGCAATGAAGCAGATCAACCCAGATGTTATGGGTGCATTCCCGATCACTCCTTCTACTGAGATTCCTCAGTACTTTGCTGCATATGTAGACAACGGCCAGGTCGACACCGAGTTCATCGCTGTTGAGTCCGAGCATTCCGCTATGTCCACCTGTATCGGTGCACAGGCAGCCGGCGCTCGTGCGGTCTCCGCTACTTCTTCCTGCGGTCTCTGCTACATGACCGAGATGCTCTACATCGCAGCTTCTGATCGTCTCCCGATCACCCTGGCAGTTTCCTGCCGTGCGCTGAGCGGCCCGATCAACATCAACAACGACCATTCTGATGCTATGGGCGTCAGAGATGCAGGCTGGATCATGCTGTTCGCAGAGACCAACCAGGAAGCATATGATAACTTCCTTCAGGCTATGCGTATCGGCGAGGCAGTCAATCTGCCTGTCATGATCTGCCAGGATGGTTTCATTACCTCCCACGCAATCGAGAACATTGACCTCGTTGAGGATGACAAGGTCAAGGAGTTCGTCGGCGAGTGGCATCCGGAGCATTACCTTCTGAAGAAGGGCGAGTCCATGTCCATGGGCGCTTACGCAACTCCGGTTTACTACATGGAGACCAAGCGCGCACAGGCACAGGCTATGATCGATGCCAAGGACGTCATCAAGAAGGTCGGCGCAGAGTTCGGCAAGATGACCGGCCGTACCTATGACCTGATCGAGAAGTACATGATGGATGATGCTGAGGAAGCAATCATCATCATGGGTTCTTCCGCCGGTACCGCTAAGGAAGCGATCAATGAGCTGAGAGCTCAGGGCAAGAAGGTCGGCCTGATCAAGGTTCGTTCTTTCCATCCGTTCCCGGCAGAAGAGATCGTAGACGCACTGAAGAATG
Organism: uncultured Lachnospiraceae bacterium; assembly: GCA_946537585.1. Taxonomy (GTDB): domain Bacteria; phylum Bacillota; class Clostridia; order Lachnospirales; family Lachnospiraceae; genus Avilachnospira. The sequence goes on along the minus strand of CAMNFX010000023.1, from coordinate 6,006 downwards.
TCAAGGCATTCGCAACCATGGATAAGGATGACAGCTACAACGGTCACTGCGGCCCGATGCATGCAGAAGTTACTGCATCCCTGATGGCAGCACGTGAGTTCGGACCGCTGGGCATCAACTACATCTATGGTCTTGGCGGACGTGACGTTAAGGTCGAGAGCATTGAGAAGGTATTCGCAGAGCTTGAGAAGATCGCTGCTACCGGCGAACTTGGCGAGACCTATCGTTATCTTGAAGTGCGTGAATAAGGAGGATCAGTCATGGCATACAATCTTAAAGAGAACTTAATGCAGGGTGACCGTCTGAGCGGCGGCCACAGATTCTGTGCAGGCTGCGGATCACCGATCGCGATCAGAACAGTCCTTCGTGCGCTGAACCCCGAGGATCAGGCAGTTATCTGCTCCGCGACCGGTTGTGCAGAGGTTTCCACTTTCATCTATCCGTATACCGCATGGAAAGACAGCTTCATTCATAACGCTTTCGAAAATGCCGGCGCTACCATGTCCGGTGTCGAGACCGCTTACCGTGCACTGAAGAAGCGCGGCAAGATCGACGAGACCTACAAGTTCATCGCATTCGGCGGTGACGGCGGTACCTATGATATCGGCTTCCAGTCCCTGTCCGGCGCTATGGAGCGTGGACATGACATGGTTTATGTCTGCTATGATAACGAAGCTTACATGAACACCGGTATCCAGAGATCTTCCTCCACCCCGATGTTTGCTGATACCACGACCACCCCGCAGGGTAAGGTTGTTCCGGGCAAGCAGCAGAACAAGAAGGACCTGACCAAGATCATGGTTGCTCATGGTATTCCGTATGTAGCTCAGTCTACCTTCATCGGCAACTTCAAGGATCTGAGTGAGAAGGCTCACAAGGCTATCTACACTCCGGGCCCTGCATTCCTGAATGTTATGGCTCCGTGTCCTCGTGGATGGAGATATCCGTCCGAGAAGATGATGGAAGTCACCAAGGCTGCAGTTGAGACCTGCGTATGGCCGCTTTATGAGGTCATCGAGGGCAAGTACACCATCAGCTATCGTCCGAAGGACAAGAGACCGGTTGAGGAGTACCTGAAGATGCAGGGTCGTTTCGCTCATATGTTCAAGCCGGGCAATGAGTGGATGATCGAGACCGTTCAGAAGCACATCGACGAGAAGTGGGAAGAGCTTCAGAACCTTGCCGAGATCAAGTAAATCTATCATACTTTCAAAGAAATCTCCGGAGTCCCCGTGTATCACGGGGGCTCCATTTTATATCTTGCGAAAATCTCAGTTTTTGATATAATAATCCGGCGAGCAGCGTAAACGGTCGCCGGCAGCTTCTGGCTGCGGGAGGAAAGTCCGGGCTTCACAGGGCAGGATGCCTGATAACGTCAGGTGGGCGCGAGCCTAAGGAAAGTGCAACAGAAAGTATACCGCCGTCTTCATGACGGTAAGGGTGAAATGGCAGTGTAAGAGACTACCGGTCCGCTGGTAACAGAGGGCGCATTGTAAACCCCATCCGAAGCAAGTCCGTGCAGGGACGATATGGCGGCCCGTCATGTCCCGGGTAGGACGCTTGAGGTCTGTGGCGACACAGATCCTAGATAGATGACCGTTCCAGACATAACCCGGCTTACAGCGCAGCTCGCATAACATATCTAAACGGCCGGCAGCAGAGTCTGCCGGCTGCACTGTTTTCTTCCGTGTTTTCTTTTTTCCTTTCACTTTCCCTGATTTTCGGTATTTCTTTTTGAACAAAGCGCTATGTTTTGGCGTCGGAGTATGATATAATTGTTTGTGTTGTGCGGATAGCACAGTTTGAATGAATTATCTGCGTACCGGTGATCACAGCCGGTGGGGACCGCATGTCCCTTAAGACGGGCCCTGTCCTTACAGCGCATTTAATTTAGAGAGACTTTACGAAGGGAGTTATATCATGAAAGCGTATAACACGAAGGACATCAGAAACGTGGTATTACTTGGTCATGGAGGGGCCGGCAAGACGACTGTCGTCGAAGCATTGGCATATGTCCAGGGAATCATCACCCGCGTAGGCAAGGTGACCGATGGCAACACCATCAGTGACTTTGACAAGGAGGAGCAGAAGCGTAAGTTCTCGCTGTCCACCTCTGTTGTTCCTATCGAATTCAAGGGTGAAAAGGGCGATATCAAGATCAACCTTCTGGATACACCGGGTTACTTTGACTTTGTAGGCGAGGTCGAAGAGGCTGTCAGTGTTGCCGATGCTGCGGTGATCGTCGTCAACTGCAAGTCCGGTATTGAGCCGGGTACCCGCAGAGCGTGGGAGCTTTGCGAGAAGTACCATCTGCCCCGCATCATTTTCGTTACCAACATGGATGATGACGATGCTTCCTTCCGTGAGCTGAGCATCAAGCTGAACGCTGAGTTCGGCAGCCGTATCAGCCCCCTGCAGATCCCGATCCGTGAAAACGGAAAGTTCATCGGCTATGTCAATGTCATCAAGCAGAAGGGCCGCAGATTCACTTCCGCTTCCAACAAGGAAGAGATCCCGATCCCCGAGTATGTTCAGAAGCAGCTGGATACCGCACGTGCTTCCCTGATGGAGGCTGTTGCAGAGACCAACGAAGAGCTGATGGAGCGTTATTTCGAGGGTGAGGAGTTCACTGCTGACGAGATCTATGATGCTCTGAAGGCCAATGTCCACGAGTGCAACCTTGTACCGGTCTGCATGGGCTCCGGTCTCAACTGCCAGGGCATGAACTACCTGATGCAGTGCATCGACAAGTACTTCCCGTCACCTGATCAGAGAGAGCAGGTCGGTAAGGATATGGCGACCGGTGAGAGATTTACCGCTACCGCAAATTCCGATGCCAACCTTTCCGCACTTGTCTGGAAGACGCTGGTCGATCCGTTTATCGGTAAGTACAGCTTCTTCAAGGTGGTCACCGGTGAGATGACCCCCAACGCATCTCTTTATAATGTCAATAAGGAGCAGGACGAGAAGGTCGGCAAGATCTTTATCATGCGCGGCAAGGAAGCAATGGAAGTTGACAAGCTCTGCGCAGGCGATATCGGCGCTCTTTCCAAGCTGGATGTGACCCAGACCGGTGATACTCTGGTAGCTGAGCGCAATGCTCCTGTCGAGTACAATATGGCAGAGATCGACACTCCGTATACCTACATGGCCTATAAGCCTGTCACCAAGGGTGACGACGATAAGGTTGCTGCCGGTATGTCCAAGCTCCTCGAGGAGGACAAGACCCTTCGCGTGGTCAACGATTCCGAAAACAGACAGTCTCTGCTCTACGGCATCGGCGAGCAGCAGCTCGATATCGTCAAGTCCAAGCTGGAGGACAGATACAAGGTCAAGATCGAGCTCGATAAGCCGAAGTTCGCATACAGAGAGACCCTCAAGAAGAAGGTCGAGGTCCGCGGAAAGCACAAGAAGCAGTCCGGCGGTCACGGACAGTACGGCGACGTTCTGATGGAGTTCGAGCCCTCCGGCGATCTGACTGTTCCGTATATTTTCGAGGAGCGTATCTTCGGCGGTTCCGTTCCGAAGAACTACTTCCCGGCAGTCGAGAAGGGAATCCAGGAATGTGTCCTGAAGGGACCGATGGCCGGATATCCTGTCGTAGGCGTCAAGGCTACTCTGACAGACGGCTCCTACCATCCGGTAGACTCTTCGGAAATGGCGTTCAAGATGGCTTCCACCCTTGCATTCAAGGAAGGCTTCATGAAGGCAGGCCCGGTCATCTTAGAGCCGATCGCATCCCTCAAGGTCACCGTTCCGGATGCATTCACCGGTGATGTTATGGGCGATCTGAACCGCCGCAGAGGCCGTGTGCTCGGAATGAACTCCAACCACCACGGAAAGCAGACGATCGAGGCCGACATCCCGATGTCCGAGCTGTATGGCTACGGCACCGACCTTCGTTCCATGACCGGCGGTCTGGGTGACTTCGCATACGAGTTTGCACGTTATGAGCAGGCTCCGCTCGATGTTCAGAATGCTGTCATCGCAGCTGCAGCCGCAGAGGAAGAATAACCGTTAATCGATTTGTAAGAACTGCGAAAGGGTTCGGCGATAGCGCCGGACCCTTTTCTATGCTATACTTGTTAGCGATGCGGAATCTGAAAGCAGTGAAACCAATAGCCTTTACTCTGGCTGCGCTTTTTGCGGCAGTCTGTTTTTTGTGTTCCTGCACTCAATTGCCGTTTTCAAAGGAAAACAGTGCCGCTTCCGAAACAGCGGCAGAGCTGCAGACAGATTCTGAAGTAACGGCAAAACCGGCGCCATCCGCCCATTTGGAAGAAGAGAAAGCCAATACAGCAAAGCCTGCGGACAGTGCTGTTTCTTCAGATAGGCCAGAGCCCGACGCTTCTGAAGCCACAGTTTCCGCAGCAGCAGACTATGAATTAACATCCCCGCAGGATCCCGGCACGGAAAACCAGTATGACAGCCTGGAAAGCGCGGCGGAAAACCGGACCGAGGCCGTGTCGGAGGATGTGGATATCGGGATCGGACCCGGCCCCGCTGCAGACGATGCCGGTAATACCTGGTCTCCCGGGACGATCATTGCCCCCGGCGTTTCTCTCGAAGACAGCGAAGAGGCAGTGCCCGACTCCTGGCTTACAGCAGAGTCACCTTCTTCAGAGCTTTCAACCGGGATCAGCTATATTGATATCGGTGAAGGGCCGGAAGAGGCAGAGGTCCCGATCGAAGGAGAGATCCCGACAGCTGCTTCCTTTACGATCTTTAATGAAGATCATTCGATCTCTTCGGTCGTTCCGGAGCCGGCATCTCCCTATGAGTATCTGCGCTGGGACAGCTGCCGGATCGAAGACGGCGAGGTCGTGCTGAACGGTGCGCTCGAAGGCTCTATCACGCCGTCCAACACCGCGATGGGAGCGGATACCAATTTTTACCTCCTGGAGCTGGAGCTTTGGGAGGACAGCATCGAGGGACACCGTTTCACCGCATCCATTCCGAAAAACGCTGCCGATCTGAGCTTCCGCCTTCCGCTGGGACATGGAACGGAAGATGACCGCCTGTACCGCAAGTTTGTTGCCTGTATTTGGGCCGGAGACCACTATATCCCCGTATCCGAGCAGGTTTGTGTCACCAACCCGGAGGATATTGCGGAGTACACGCTTCCTTATACAGAGCCCATGTCGAAGAAAGGGCTGCTGATCGAAAAGCCGCAGATCTCCGATGCCTTTGAACTCGGCGTCTGCAATGTCATCATCAACATTCCGTTCAATCATCTGCTCGGTGAAGGCATTGATTACGAGTATGACGGGCAGGTCTGGCACTTTAACCGCAACATCGTCGAGACCTACGACCGCACGATCTCTGCCTTTTCCAACAAAAGCATGAACGTGAGCGTCGTTCTTCTGAACGGGTTCAATCAGAGTGCACCCGAGTTTTTCTATCCGGGAACACAGCAAAACAGCACAGCAAAATACTATCAGTTCAATGCCTCCACACGCGAGGGCTGTGACGCCATAAAAGCCGTTGCCTCCTTCCTGGCTATGCGGTATAACGGCCTCGACGGAGATCACGGCAAGGTGCAGAACTGGATCATCGGAAACGAGATCAACAATCAGGAGTGGAACTGGCTGGGGCCGATGGCGATGACGGATTATATCCGGGAATATGAGAGATGCTTCCGTCTTTTCTATAACGCGATCCGTTCCACCTGTTCCAATGACCGCGTATTCTTTTCACTCGATCATAACTGGAACCGGGAAGCCAACGGAAGGACGAGATATCCCGCAAGGGACGTGCTGATCGAACTGTCTGACCAGATCAGCCGCCGCGGAAATATAGACTGGGGACTTGCGTACCATCCCTACAGCGAGCCGATGACCGAGCCGGAGTTCTGGGATGATTTCAATACCGGACAGGTCACTTACTATGACGATTCGCCGGTGGTGAACTTTGCCAATATCTCCCTGCTCACGGATTATATGCAGCGCCCTGAAATGCGGGACCGCCAGGGGCATGTAAGACATATTATCCTTTCAGAAGAGGGCT
>CAMNFX010000022.1 GCA_946537585.1 uncultured Lachnospiraceae bacterium | reverse complement strand
CCTCAGTCCGGGGCGTTGACCGTGTCCTCAAGCTCTTCCTTCGTCAGCACCAGCCGGATGGCCCAGGGCGGTACGGACGGGCTGTTGTCCTCATCCTCCACAAATACGAATGCCGTGCTGTAATCGGGCTTTTTGGCGGGAAAGGTCCCGTGGCCGTCCGTAAAATAGATCAGTCCCTTCAGGTTTTCAAATTCCTTCGCCTTTATAAGGCTGTCCACGTACTGGAAGACCGGCCGGTAATCGGTACCGCCGAGACCGCGGATCTCCATCGTCTCCATGTAGCGGTCAAAATCCTCCTGGCTGGTGATCTTATAATCCTCCTGAATATCCGCGTCGCACTGGATGATATGAAGATTGATCTTCCTAAAATAGCTCTCCGTGCTCTTCAGAATGTTATAGGTCTTCTGCACAAAGGACTGCACCAGCTCTCCCGAAACGGAAGCTGAGGTATCGATGGCGATCACAAAGTCCTTGATCCGGCGAACCTCCTTATATTCCAGCGGTTCTACCAAGGGCAGGTTTTTGTACAGACGCAGCCCGTAGGTATAGAATATATAGTCAAATTCGTCGTCATTGATCTTCATGATCTCGCCCATGACGGCAAATTTCTTTAAAAAGCGCGTATAATCATAGCGCTCGCGGTTCACATTGGTCAGGTTCTGGATAAGGCCTCCGGCCTTGTCCCCCTGCTGCCTGGAAAAGGTCTGAAGGTCTGTCTGCATCCTTTCGGAGATCCGCTTCCATACCTGCTCCTGTGCCGCACGTTCCGCATTCAGATCCTCTCCGGCTTCCGTCTGCCTGGACGCCTCGGTATTTTTCCGCTTCCGCTGGCGGTTTTCCTCATCCTGATCCTGTTCGTCCGAGATCTTCTTCGGTTCCTCGTTGTAATACCAGAGAAAATGATCATCCGCAAAGAAAATATCCCGGATCTCGGAAAGAGCATAAGGCGGAAGGTCCTTTGCCGCATAGTAGCGGTAGATCCGCTCTGCCGTAAGAGCCCCCGTCTGCTGCCGGATCCCGTCCAGGATCAGCTGCTGCCTGGCGGCCTTCTTCACATCAGTCCCGGCAAGTCCCAGATCATTGATGGTGTTTTCCACCGCCATGTCACAGGCAAGATCCCAGCAGTCACGGTTGACCTCATTATGGACATACATGTGGCGGAAAACACAGTGAAGCACGATGTGCAGATAGTCCCTGACCGGTGCCTGCTGCTCGTCCCGGTAACTGTACAGGACATGCTCGGCGCTGTACAAAAGCTTTTGCCCGTCCGTGGCATAGGTCCCGTCATAGGGCTCTGCCTTAAACTGGCTCAGGGCAGCGTCAAGAAAGCGCAGATTGACCAGCAGCGTACTTCGTGCAAGATTCATGACCTCCCGCGCCAGCTTGTCGGTCTTCTCCATCTGCGCCTTGGACATGGTCAGACCGCCGCAGTCCTCCTGCGACAGATCCATCCCCAGATTATCGATAAATTTTGCCATCGGATCCTTCCTTTTCGTCAGTACCGATAGTGTATCATCTTTTCCCTGATCGTCCAATCAGAATTCTCCAAAGGCCGTGGAATATCTCAAAAAATGCAAGCTTCATGCGCCTTTTGGAGCATTGTAAATTCTTTTGCTATCGAATTTGTCTATTTAATTTTATAATTTTTTCTTGACAAGCGCCTTTTTTCGGGCTTATACTACGGAAAACCGATGAGGAAGAGTAAGTAGGTGTCTTCCCTCTCACAGGAGAGAGCTGCGGATGGTGAGATCGCAGCGTGAGATATTTCACTGAATGGACTTCCGAGGGCGAACAGAAATGCTCAAAGCAGAGTATGGGAGACGGAGCAGGCCCTCCGTGATCAAAGGCCGGCATATGATGGTATGCTTTAAGAGGGCGTATTGTAATGGTACGTCAAGCCGGGTGGCACCGCAGGAATCCGTATATCCTGTCCCAGCAGATATGTTTATATCTGTTGGGATTATTTTTTTTCAGGAGGTTTTCCATGATCATCCTTTCAAAGCTCTGGCGCATCGGCGCCTGAGATCTTTACACAAACGATACGCACCACATTTCGTTTTGTATCCGCCGCAGCCTGACTTAAGGAACGGTCCGGCCGGCAGGGATACCCCCGCATAACAGGCTGCCGATTCTCTGATCCATAAGGGCAGCTGTCAAAGAAAGGAATATATCATGACTAAGAAAATCAACGAGATCCCCTATAAGATTTACCTTGAAGAATCCGAGATGCCGAAAGCATGGTACAATGTCCGTTCCGACATGAAGACGAAGCCCGCTCCTCTTCTCAATCCCGGAACGCACGAGCCCATGAAGCCAGAAGAGCTTTCAGCCGTTTTCTGTGATGAGCTGATCGCGCAGGAGCTCGACAACGATACTCCTTATATCCCGATCCCGGAAGAGATCCTGAACTTCTACAAGATGTACCGTCCCTCTCCCCTGGTACGTGCGTACTGCCTGGAAGAAAAGCTCGATACACCGGCAAAGATCTACTATAAATTCGAGGGAAACAACACCAGCGGCTCCCACAAGCTGAACTCGGCCATTGCTCAAGCCTACTACGCAAAGAAGCAGGGACTCAAAGGTGTTACGACGGAGACCGGTGCCGGCCAGTGGGGTACAGCCCTTTCCATGGCCTGCGCTTATCTGGGACTTGACTGCAAGGTCTTCATGGTCAAGGTATCCTATGAGCAGAAGCCCTTCCGTCGTGAAGTCATGCGCACCTACGGCGCTTCCGTCACCCCGTCTCCTTCCATGGAAACAGCCATCGGCCGCAAGATCCTTGCGGATCACCCCGGCACCACAGGATCCCTTGGCTGCGCGATCTCCGAGGCAGTGGAAGTGGCCACCTCGACCGAAGGCTACCGCTATGTCCTCGGCAGCGTGCTCAACCAGGTCCTGCTTCACCAGAGCGTCATCGGCCTTGAAACCAAGGCGGCACTCGATAAATACGGCATCAAGGCCGACATGATCATCGGCTGTGCCGGCGGCGGCTCCAACTTGGGCGGCCTGATCTCCCCGTTCATGGGAGAAAAGCTCCGTGGCGAGGCGGATTACCGCATCATCGCTGTTGAGCCCAGATCCTGCCCGAGCTTTACCCGCGGCCGCTTTGCATATGATTTCTGCGATACCGGTATGGTCTGCCCGCTCGCCAAGATGTATACCTTAGGCTCCAACTTCATTCCGGCACCCAACCACGCCGGCGGTCTCCGCTATCACGGCATGAGCCCCGTTCTGTCCCAGCTTTATGCCGACGGACTCATGGAGGCGGTTGCTGTGCCGCAGACCGAGGTCTTTGAGGCGGCAGAGCTCTTTGCCCGTGTGGAGGGTATCCTGCCGGCACCGGAAAGCTCTCATGCCATCAAGGTCGCCATCGACGAAGCATTAAAGTGCAAGGAGACCGGAGAGGAAAAGACGATCGTCTTCGGCCTGACCGGCACCGGCTACTTCGATATGGTCGCCTACGAGAAGTTCCACGACGGCAAGATGGAAAACTACATTCCGACAGATGAAGAGCTTGAAGAAAGCTTCAGGCTGCTTCCGAAGATGGATTAATTCTGACCGGTCAGCGCCTGTCTGATCAAATGGCAGAACAGCACTCCCTTCACTTATGATCGTTCATATCCTGCATCAAGCTCCGGCCTGCCTTCAGGCCGGAGCTTCTATTATCTTAATATCAGGCTGCTCTTCCAATTAAAAAAACCTTATCCACGGGAACTCACCCGTAAATAAGGCTTTGATCTCTCTTTACTCTTGTTAAACCGCTTTGCTTCTGAACCAGTAGGTATAGAAATCCCGGAACCCGAGGCTCTCATACAGGTCATGAGCAGACCGGTTGCCGCTTACCACCTGCAGATAAGCTCTCGATGCGCCCTGGTGACTGCCCTCTAAGAGCAGCGTGCTGCAGATCGCACGGGCATAATGCCTCCTTCGGCAGGCAGGAGATACATAGATGGCATAAATGCCGATAAACTCCCGGTCACAGATCCCGAGGCCGGAAGCCACCATTCTTCCATCCACCTCAACGGAGCAGACGATCGTTTTCTTCGGGATCGCCTTATACATGGCGGGAACGATGCGGCGCAATACAGGATCACAGGTTCCGTTTAAGTGCAGAACACCGCTGATCCACTCATCCGTGATCATGGGCTGCACCAGCACGACCAGGTCATCGGAATAGCGTACACTCGAGGGAAGCCCCAGATGGTTTCCGAATTCAAATTCTTCTCTGGCATCCGTCATCAGACTCATCCTGCCGAGATCTCCGGTCATAACATCCGTGATATGGCGCACCTCATAACCGCGCTCTGCAAGATACTCCTCAAAGGAAGGCTCCAGCAGGGGATTGATCTTGAAGCTGGCCGGTGTCCCGTGGTGACGGTAGGCATTCTCACAGAACGCAACCTTCTTCTCGATCGGGATGGAGGAGGCGCCTACCTGCTCCACACTGTTGGTACGGTAGGTATAGTTATGGGAATAGCGGATCAGCCAGCCGTCATAAAGCTCAGACTTATGAGAAGGCCAGGCATTGAGGGAGATCTCCTCCAGATACTTGATTTCACTTTGCAGGCGGTCATCCATTTTCTGATTACCTCCCCCGGTATTTTACGCCTGTACCGGTTTCAGATCATCTGCGGGAACTTCTGCAGCCGCCGGCTGCGTCTCTGCAGATTCATCCATACTCGGATCATGAAGCAGGGCAAAGTAACGGTCATAGGCCTCCTGGAAAGCATTGTTATACTCTGCGTCACGGCCGGCATGCAGTCCTTCAAAGTACAGGTGCTCGTGGTCAGCCAGCTCAGGGCGCACACGGACCAGCGTGGCGATGCCGACGTTGGAACAGACATCCGCGATCCGTTTGAATTCCACCATCAGGTTGGAGAAGATGGCGTCCGCATACATGCTGCATTCACCCGTTCCCATACGCTTTAAGTGGTTCTTCTTCAGCTTGTTGGTAAACTCATCCGCGACCTGTACGAGAGGCTCGATCTGATATGCCGCATCCACGTCTCTTTTGCGGAAAGCCTGATCCGTACACTTTAAGATATCATCGATAATGCTCTCAAGGACACGGAGTTCTTCGCAGGCAGCCGCGGAAAAGCTGTGCTTGTCACGCGCCATGGACTTGGCGGCCTCTGCGATATTGAACGCATGGTCTCCGAGACGTTCGAACTCCGAGGTGACCTTATAGTACTGATCAAGAATGGATATATGATAGTCCAGCTGCAGATACGGGAGCAGCTCCACCAGGTACCGGCTGACATGGTCCGTCATCTGGTCGATCTCTGTCTCTTCCTTTTTGATCTCTTCATAGACGGTATCGTCAAATTTTTCGAGCAGAGCAAAGGATTTGTCGATATTGTTCCATGCAGCTTCGAGCATGGTCAGCAGGATATTGTAGCAGCTGCGCAGAGCCAGTGCCGGTGTGTTGAAGAAGACCGGATTCAGCGCGTCCAGCTTATCCTGATACTTATTGACCTCTGCGGGCTCATCCTTGATGATGATCCTGCTCAGTTTCTCATAGGTGCGCAGCATCGGAAAGAGACAGATCGCGCAGCCCAGGTTGAAGATCGTGTTGGTATTCGCAATATGACCGGAGTCGACGGTCATATTCCAGATGGAATCAAGAAATCCGAGACGGTGAATGACATTGACGACTACAAGGACCAGCACCGTTTCGCTGAGGTTGAAAAGAATATTGACAATACCGACGCGCTTGGCCTCCGCCTTTGCGCCGATGGAACATACGATCGCGGTGGTTACGCAGTCGCCGAGGTAGATACCGACGATCACGGCATAAATGGCCTTGAAGGTCAGAAGGCCGGTCTGTGAAAATGCCTGCAGGATACCGATGGTAGCAGACGAGCTCTGCAGCATGAATGCGATGCCGGCACCGGTCAGATATCCGAGCACCGGGTTCTCCCCGAGGCCCGAAAAGAGCTGCTCGATCAGGCCGGAATCCGTCAGTGCCTTCACGGCGCCGGTCATGTTCAGAAGACCGGAAAACAGGATACCGAAGCCGATCGCGATATTTCCGATGGACTTGGAATTGCGGGTCCGGTTCGTCATGATCAGGACCATTCCAAAAATCAGCGCGACCGGCGCAAGTGTCGACGGCTGCAGGAAGCGGAGCCATGATGTACCGCCCGCATCGAGGTCCAGCAGACGGATGATCTGTCCGGTCACGGTGGTACCGACATTGGCACCGATGATGATGCCGAGCGACTGGGTCAGCGTCAGGATCCCGGCACCGACCAGACCGGAAGTGATCACGATCGTAGCGGTCGATGACTGGATCAGAGCTGTCACAAGCAGACCCAGTATGAATGCCTTCACCGGATTGTTGGTGACATGCTCCATCGCGATCTTCAGCGTACCGGAAGAATTCTCCTTCAGAGAGTCTCCCATGAGCCGCATGCCGTACAGGAACATCGCCAGTCCGCCCAGCAATGAAATAACGTCAAATATGCTCATTTTATCCTCGAATCCGTTTTGTTGTACTGTCTGTAAAAACGCAGCAGATATATTATACACCGTCGTGTGTTACAGCTTCATTACGGGTCTGCCGCTGCAGGACACGCGATCACATCTTTAATCCAAGAATGACATTATACATACAATAGACGATATTTGTGAACAGCATTTGACATTGTATTAAAAAAGATGAAAAAAATCAAAGATACAATCCTTCATGATTTGCCTATCCTGCCTGAAGACGGGCAAAATCGGCCCCGTAGCGCTTCATGCAAAGGCAGATCTCCTCGAGATTTCTCCGGGTGAGACGTGGGATCTCCATCACCTCCCGCTTTGTAGCATGCATAAGGCTCCCCAGCGTCTCATATCCGGCGCGCTTTAAGCATAAAAACGCAGTCAGCGAAAGCTCCATATCATCGATCGGGATATATTCCTTACCCATGGACGGCTCCTTTCCCCGCAGGCTCATCTGTCCGGACCGTCCGGCGCTGACTCCTGCGGCTTCCTTTCCATAGTCCCATTATCCTCTAAATCAAGGGTCAAAAAACTCCCTCGGTGAGGGAGTTAGTTATGTAAACTTAATTCTGTTTTGAACGTACTTTTTTGAGCTTATTCGGGGATTTTTTTCAGCTTATCCGGCACTTTCTGTGCATCCGGGATGCACACGCTTACTTTCCGCAGTCCCTGATATAGAACCTTGAAAGGTTATCGTGCGGGTTCTTCTTCAGATATTCCACATAGGCCTTCGCGTCTTCCTCATACAGAAAATCCGCGATCATACGGTACTTCGGCTGTTCAGCGGTACCTTCGGTATCCTTTGCGGCATAAACCTGATATAAAAACAGGGCATTGACTGAAAGATCCATTTTATTTTCCTCCTGTATTTGTTACATAAACCGTTCTTTAGCATTAAAAACATTACTGATGGTCTTATACTGACCGAACACGGTCAGCTTGTCGCCCGGTGAGAAAACAGTCCCAGCGTTGGCCGCCTCGACCCTGAGGCCGCCTCTTTCCACCAGCATGACCAGTATGTTGTGCTTTGTCTTAAGGCCGCTCTCGGCGAGCGTCTTTCCTTCAAACTCCGCGGGGACCTCCTTCAGGGACACCTGCGCGATCGAATCCTTGCCGATATAATCCATGAGCAGGATCGTATTGACGCCCTCCTGGTGCATGATCCTGCCGGCCAGCTTTTCAAACGCCCGGTCGATCCGCTTCCGGATGAACCTCACCCGCATCAGGACGATGATCAGCGCCGCTACGCCAAGAGGGATCAGCACGCCCATGAAGAAGTTATCGAACTGGCTCAGCTTCAGGGAAAGAAAGACGTTGACGAACGCAGATACAATGGTCACATTGAACACATATCCGAAAAGCATCGTGATCTGCGCCAGCTTCCGCCGCCCCTTGGAGGAAAGCAGCATTTCGCTCTCCCGGGTCGTAAATCCCGCTCCGGTCAGAAGCGAGAGCACCTGAAAGCGGGCCTTGTCATCCGGAAGTCCGGCTACCCGGAACATCATCGTAAACAGTTCCAGGATGATCCAGTAGATCAGAATGATTGCTCCAAAGAGTGAACAGGCTAAGATCAGATTCATATCGGTCTCCTGTGAATGCTGTGTTAAGCCGGCTGCATTTTCCGCAAAGAAAACGCTAATCAGTCACAGCAATTATACATTTTTTCAGGAGACCCTTCAAGTTCAGGAATTGGCTCCGAAAAACAAAGTGCTTTCCGATGCGGCGATGCAGGCCGCACGGCATGCATCCTCAATGTTTTTTCCATTCAGGCAATGATGGATGAAATGTGCTGCCATACAGTCGCCGGCACCGGTCGTATCCACCGGGATCACTGCCTTGGCAGGGACCCACCCGCTGTCATCTGCCGTTTTCCAGTATGCTCCTCTTGCGCCGCATTTGATCACGACTGAGGACGCCCCGCACTCGGCATAGACTCCTGCAGCATCCTCCGGAGAGGATGTCCCGGTCATTTTAAGAGCATCCTCCTCACTGGGAAGAAAGAAGTCCAGCAGCGGCAGAAACCGCTGTATCCCCTTTAAGCCCTGCTTTCGCTTATCCGATCCCAGATCGGCAAATGTCAGGATCTTTTGTTTCCTGCAGTCTTTCAGCAGTTCACAGAGTCCGTCATCCTCCAGCTGAGGCATGGAAAACAGGCTTGCAAGGGAGAGGGCTTTCACATCTTTCGTGAGCAGGCCTTCGCAGTCTTCCTTCCGGAGCTCTCCGTGCGCGCCTTTAGACGAAAAGGTATGCCGTTCCCCGTCCTCTCCTACGAGAACCAGGGAAGTGCCGGTCGGAATGCTTTCATGCATCCGGATACGGGATATATCCACGCCGCGCCGCTCAAGCTCTCCGAGGATCATCCGTCCCGCCGTATCATGCCCGACACAGGCAACGAGCCCGGTCTTCCTTCCAAGAGCAGCGAGTCTCAGACTCTGATTGGCCCCGTCCCCGCCGGTCATCATGGAAATGCTCCCGATCCTCTGCTTTTCCGCCCACGAGGACACAGGCGGTATTTTCACCGCCTGGATATCCGTTACTGCAGTTCCGATCACGACCACTTCGGGCATAGCTTCAACCTTTAAAGAGAGAGACGGCGTCCGTCGGGACACCCTCCTGTCATTTTCTTCTTACCATCTGATCAATGGCTGGCGGGAATGATCTCCAGCCAGTATCCATCCGGATCCTGAATGAAATAGATCCCCATGGCAGGATTTTCAAAGCAGATGCAGCCCATTTCCTCATGAAGCTTATGGGCAGCCTCAAAATCATCCGTCTTGAAGGCCAGATGGAACTCCTCCTCCCCGATGTCATATTTCTGGGGATGATCGCGGAGCCATGTCAGCTCCAGCTCGAAATCACTCTCCTCATTGCTCAGATAAACGATGATATGGGCACCGTCGGGGGCGGTCTTGCGGCGTACCTCCTTCAGTCCGAGTGCCTTTTCATAAAAGGCCATGGACGCTGCAAGATCTGCAACATTGTAGTTTTCATGGACCATACGAAACTTCATGAGAGTTTTCCTTCCTGTATGTATGACATTGTTGATCCGGAGAACCCCTTTCACCACATCTGTAAAAGCTGACACAGGAGCTTGGCCGTCTGCCTGCTTTCGGCTGCCATCATGGTGAAAAGGCCCGCAATCAGCGGGCCAGCTCATCATATCAGATTTTAAGATCAAATACCAGTATCTGTCTAACATCCGGAGTCTCAGAATACCCGGTATTTTGTATTGCTCACATGCCGGTATTTCATTCAGGCTCAGGCAATGTTTTTCCTGTTTTTTGCCTTTGCCATGATCAGGATCCCAAAGAGCAGCACCGCAAAAGATGCTCCGGAAATCATCAGCGCTGTCTTCATATCAGCCGCACTCATGCCCGTCTCTTCCTGCATCTCACCGGGACCGTTCATCCTGCCCCCGGGACCGCCCATAAATTCACCCGGACGGCCGAACCCGCCGCGTCCAAAGCCACCGTGTCCAAAGCCTCCGCCCATGCCTCCTGCAGCAGTGCCGAGGCTCGTTGCGACAGAGTCCATGGTGATCTCAAAGCTGTCCTCTCCGACTGAAAGCTGATAGCTTCCTTCTGCCAGAAGGGTGGGGTCGCTCAGGATCAGAGAATTGAAACTGCAGGGGATCTCGGCTTCGAGGATCACATTGCCGGAAAGATCCGCAAGCCGGATCGTTTCACCCGCCGTATATGTATTTTCAAACCGGTACATCAAAGAGGTCTGCGCCGAATCGCTGCTCATTTCCTCCGCCATGCCGCCGCTTCCGGCCGCAATCACAGTACCGCCGTTAATAGAACAGCTGCCGCCGGTCTCGCTGCCGAAATCAATGGCGTTGTTCATATTCTCGGCATTTACGCTGATCAGGATCGTACCGCCGTTGATCTCGATACTGTTATTGGAATCCAGGCCGTCGACATCCCGTCCGTCCTCGCTGATCAGGGTGATCACACCGCCGTTGATCACAAGCTCCGGCTCTTCGCCCCCGGCGTTGATGCCGTCATCTGTAAAGTTCACTTCGATCGTGCCGCCGTTGACGGTCACCTTCTCGGATTCCATGCCTTCTCTTGCGGACAGAATGCGGATCGTTCCCGAATCTACGAGAAGCTCTCCATGATTTTCATCATCCGATACCGTGATGCCGTCGTCACCTGCGCTTATCGTCAGAGTCATATCTGCAAAGCGGGCGCTTTCATTGACATGAATGCCGTCCTCAGCCGCCGTTACGGTGATATTTCCGCAGGTGACCCGGAGGTCATCATTGCAGACGATGCCGTGCCGGCAGGCTGCCGTCACCTCCAGGCTTCCGTTTCCGTTGATCGTAAGATCATCTCTGGAAAACAGAGCTCCGCGGATATTGGCATTGACTGCGTCCTCTGAATATTCCGACCCGCTTTCCAGCACATTTTCCGTGTCCTCCGCGAGTGTGAGGATCACCTTCGTGGCTTCCTCCACATCCAGCGCGGCGCTGTCTTCACAGTAAATGCTTACGCCGTTCAGAAGGATCCATACTCTGCCCTTTGTTTTGGAGGTCTCGTTAATGATCAGGCTGCCGTTATCAAGCGCTCCCTCCAGCACGTAATAGCCGCCGGCATAGATGATGACATCGCCGTTTTGTACATACGCTCCGGTGCCTTCGATCTCCGCCCCGTCACCGGTCAGCGTGATCTTTGTTGCACCCTCCGTACTCCAGTCATCATTCAGATCGACTTCCGAAAACAGGCCGGTCTCCTCATCGGACAGATACCGCTGCAGACCAAAGGCCTCCCCGTTCATGAACAGCGCTGTGATGATCAGGGCTGCGATCATTGCCAGGACCGCTATGAAATTGAAATGTCTGCTTGTTGACATCGTTTATACTTCCCAAAGATCAGATTTGCATGCAAGCATGCAATCTTCTCTTGTTTCTCCCTTATCCCATGTAGTCTCCATTATAGGAAACCAGCACTGCGTCGGCGAC
>CAMNFX010000021.1 GCA_946537585.1 uncultured Lachnospiraceae bacterium | reverse complement strand
TCAAAAGTTATCAGTTTTTTCAAGGGGCTGGTGATATCATCCCCATATATTTCATTATCCATGATGGTTTTTGATATCAGCGCCGGAAGATGAGCCGAGCGGCCAAGCTGCCTTCCTTTATGAAGCCTGTACCCGTGAATGCGGCATGTTCGGCGGTGCATCCATTACAGCTCAACCATATAGGACAGTCCGTCCTGCGGCGCAACGAAAAGCCCTATTCTGTCTGCCGCAGCTTCTCCATATACGGAGGCGATCTCCTTTCGTACGGTCTCTAGCGCTTTCTGATGCGTATTGTTTTCATGGCTCAGGTGTCCGAGCATGACCGTATTCAGCTTCGGTGACAGGATCTCCGTCAGGAGCTGTCCTGCGGCATGATTGCTCAAATGCCCGTCACTGGACATGATGCGTCTCTTTAAATATACAGGATACGGGCCGTTTGCAAGCATGGTCCGGTCATGATTGGATTCTAAAAGCAGACTGTCGAGATACTTCAGATGATCCGCGATATAGTCGTCATAATGGCCGCAGTCCGTCATCACGGCAAGCTGCACATGCGTGCGCAGATCAGGTTCATTCTGCGTTAATTCAAATCGATAGCCGCAGGGCTCAGCCGCGTCATGATAAGTATGAAAGGGAAGGATCTCAAGGTCGCCGATCCGAAACGGCCGGTCTGCCCTGATTGCTTCCATATGTTCCCTTCCCGCGTAATTAAAGTACTCGTCTCCGCTCACCCGGGAAAGATTCAGAAGCGTCCCTTCCGTCCCGTAGACAGGGATGTCATAGACGCTCATCAGGCGCTTTACTCCGCGGATATGATCGCTGTGCTCATGGGTAAGGAGCAAGGCATCAATGTCTTTCAGAGAAAGCCCGACTGCCTTCAGTGACTCGTCCGCCCGCTTTGCGGATATGCCGCAGTCCACCAGGATCCGGCTCTTTTCTGTGACGATCAGCGTTGCGTTCCCCTTGCTGCCGCTCGCAAGGCTTATAAGCTTCATACGCTTTCCTCCGGAACGGCAGCTTCCATAAGCTCGTCGACACGTTTTTCCGCCTCCGAAAGATCCGAGCTGTTATCTATGATATAATCCGAAAAGCCGATGTACTCCTCATCGGAGATCTGCTCATTGATGATCTCCCTGCATTTTTCCGGACTGTAGCCGCGGGTCTCCATGAGTCTTATGGTCCTTACGGATGCTTCGGCAAAGACATACCAGATCTCGTCGCACATCCTGCGGTAGCGCTCGCAGGGCAGAGCCGATTCCACAACAACACGTGCCCTGCTTCCCTTTTCCGCGGCTGCTTTTTTCTTTGCGATCACATCCTCACAATAGCCCCAGGTGGCCGGATGAATGATCTCCTCTGCGGCTTTCATGGCCTCCGGATCCTGATAGATCAGGGCGGCGAACGCCTTTTTGTCGATCCTGTGCTCCGCCGTACCGTCCAGTATGGCGCTGCCGAACCTTTCCTTCAGCCGGTCATAGACCTCATGCCCCGGTTCTTCCAGCTCCTTTGCAATATCGTCCGTGCGGAGAACGGTATAGCCGTATTTATCCTGCAGCATCTGTGTGATCGTGCTCTTGCCGCTGCCGATGCCTCCTGTGATCCCGATAATCATTGCGTCTCGTCCTTTACGCGGTTGAGGTATTCTATGATCTCCCCCAGCGCTTCCTCAGAAAAATCAAAATCCTTTACTGTCTTTTCTTCCTCCGGCGTTTCATCAAAAGCATTCGGGCCTGTCCAGCAGAATACCCTGAGTACGATCTTTTCCTGTACAGGTTTGACTTCCTTTTCGCCGACACTGACGCCGGGCTCTCCGGAAGCGTCCGCATTTTCCTCTCCGAGCGGGATCACCTCACGCTCGATCTTATATCGAAGACTTCCTTTCGAGCCGGTATAGGGTGATTTTTTTAAAAATGAAAGCGGCAGCAGATCATACTTTGTGATCCGGCCGGTGATCATTTCCGGTTTAATGATCATAATATATCCCTCAGTCTGTCTCTTCAGTGGCAGTCATACCAGGAGTCTCCGCTTTCCACCTCCACGCTTAAGCTTACAGGCAGGTCGGCGGCATGCTCCATACACTCCTTTATGATGCGTTTTACTTCTTCGAGCTCCTCCGGAGCCGTTTCGATCAGCAGCTCATCATGGACCTGCAGAACGATCCTTGATCTCATACCCTCAAGAGCACGGTCTGCCCTGTTCATGGCGATCTTCATGATATCAGCCGCAGTGCCCTGGATCGGGCTGTTCATGGCAATGCGTTCGCCGAAGCTTCTCTGCATGAAATTGGATGATTTCAGCTCCGGGATCTGGCGGATCCGTCCGAAATATGTCTTTACATAGCCGTTTTCCTTTGCGTGAGCCACCGAAGCATCGAGATATTCCTTGACCTTGGGGTAGCTCTCAAAGTATTTATCGATGTATTCGTTTGCTTCTTTGCGGCTGATGGAAAGGCCCTCTCCGAGTCCGAAGGCAGAAATACCGTATACAATGCCGAAATTGACGGCCTTGGCGTTTCTGCGCATCTCGGGTGTCACCTCATCGATCGGCACATGAAAGACCTCCGAAGCAGTCAGCGTATGTACATCCACCGCATTTTTATAGGCTGCGATGAGCTTCTCATCTCCGGAAAGCGCTGCCAGGATCCGAAGCTCTACCTGGCTGTAGTCTGCGTCCACAAAGGTAAAGCCCTCCTGCGGCACGAATACGCGCCGGATCTCCTTGCCCTCGGCTGTACGGACCGGTATGTTCTGCAGATTCGGCTCGGTACTGCTGATTCGGCCGGTCGCGGTGATCGTCTGGTTGAAGGTGCCGTGGATCCTGCCGTCCGGAGAAATATACTCCGTAAGACCGTAGGCATAGGTGGAATACAGCTTTGTAAGGGCACGATATCGCAGGATCCTGGGTACGATCTCGTGCTGATCCGCGATCTTTTCGAGCACATCTGCCGCGGTGGAATAACCGGTCTTGGTTTTTTTGCCGCCTCGGATACCCAGCTTTTCAAACAGGATCGTACCGAGCTGCAGCGGAGAATTAATATTGAAAGGCTCTCCGGCAAGCCGGTGGATCGACTCCGTCAGTTCATCGATCTGGCTTTTCAGAAGTGCGGCATACTCATCCAGGGCTTTGCGGTCCACACGGATCCCGGCCTTTTCCATATGATCGAGGGAATACACCAGGGGCATCTCGATATCACGGTAAAGCTGAAGGCTTCCAAGCTCCTGAAGCTTCTTTTCCGCAGGTGCTGCAGCAAGAAACGGTATCAGCGTATTGAGCGCCGCAAAGCAAAGGAGCTTCTCTTCGGATACTCCCGCAGGCTGCTTTCTTCCTTTATTCTTTTTTGACCCATTTACAGTATCGCTGCTTTCCGCATTTTCGGCGCTCCCTGCTCCTGAAAGCACAGCCGCAACAGCGTCCGCAGGCGTATTTTTCCCGATCAGTTCTTCCGGGCTTTGGACCCGGATCCCCAGAAGATCCCTTGCAAGATCATCATAGTCATAGGTATTTCGGTTCGGATCAAGAACATACTGCGCAATGGAAAGATCGTCGACACAGCTGTTTACCGGAATATCCAGGAGCTTCATCTCATCCTTCAGACCGAGAGTCACGATCCTTGAGCCCCGATTGATCAGGGCACGGATCAGCTCCTCCGCGTCCTTTTTCAGCTTTTCTGCCGTGTATTCCTCTCCCGAAATAAGCAGGTAGCTTCTGTCCTTTGCAAGGGTCATGCCGAAAAGAAGACAGGACGGCGTGCCGGTGACGTAAAAGCTGATCAGCGCTTCATCGGAGGCATCCTTCAATGCAATGCCTGCAAGAAACGGATCCCTCACCGGTTTCACTGTCTTCATGTCCGGAAGGTTCTCTGCAGATCCGTTCCCCGGAACGGATGCATCCGCATCCATGTACTTCATGAACCGGGTGACCATTGTCTTAAGCTCAAGCTCCCTTAGGATCTCTACTGCCCCGGCCGTATATACCCCGGCCGTACGGCCGGCTCTCGGGTCGGCATCCACCGGTGCGTGGATATCGATCGTGGCGAGCTCCTTGGAAAGGACAGCCAGATCATAATGCTCAAGGAAGGCCTTCTGTGCTCTCGGCGGGCGTACCTCGTCCGCATGCTCTCTGGCATTTTCGATCGACCTGTAGCGGACAATGATCTCCGTGGCCGTCTTCTCTCCTACACCGGGAAGTCCGGGAATATTGTCCGAGGCATCTCCCATCAGTGCCTTCAGATCAATAAACTGCTGCGGCGTGACCTGATATTCCCTCAAGACATCTTCAGGATAGTAGTTAAACACCTCTGTCCTGCCCTTTGAGGTCTTCGGGACAGAGATCCGGATATGTTCGTCTGCCAGCTGCAGCAGATCCCGGTCTCCCGATACGATCGTCACATCAAAGCCGTCCTGCTGCGCCTTTTTCGCCATGGTGCCGAGGATATCATCCGCTTCATATCCTTCCAGGGTGAGAATGGGGATCTGCATGGCGGAAAGAACCTTCTGCATCAGCGGAACCTGCTCAAGAAGCTCTGCCGGCATCGGCTTTCTTGTACCCTTATACTGAGGATATTTTTTTGTCCGGATGAGCTTGCTGCGCTCCAAATCGAAGGCTACGGCGATATAATCCGCCTGCTCTTCGTCGATGCATTTGAACATTATATTTAAAAAGCCGTACACTGCGTTGGTGTGAATACCAGAAGCAGTGGACAGCAGAGGAATTCCGTAATAGGCGCGGGACAGAATGCTGTGTCCGTCGATCAGCAGAAGTTTATCCATGGCAGACTCCCGCCGGCTGTACCGGCTTAATTCATGATTTCGTCGGGGTCAGGAGGCATTTTGCCCCTGACTATGATCCCATGATCAGGATACGTAAGTATACAAAAACCACCATCAGCATGCACCAGAAGGTCAGTGTCCCGATGATGTATGAGAGGCGGATCGTTCCCTTGCGTCTTGCAAGATAACGCCGGCTGTTCTCCGTGGACTCTGTGTAGGCCAAAGACAGGTTATAATCGGCTTTTTCCCTGTCCAGCCGGCGTATGCCCTCATTGACGATATAGTTGATCTCCAGCTCCTCGCTGCATTTAGGGCACGATGCCAGATGCAGCAAAAACTCATTGAGTTCTTCGTCACTGAGCTCGTCATGCAGATAGGGATTGATTTTTTTGTCAAACTCCACACAGTCCATACCTGGTATTTTATCTTAATTGGCTGTTGATTACAACCGTAAAAAGGAGCCGGCAGTTTTGCCGGCTCCTCTGGGTTTTCACATTGGAGTGATCTTTTAGCGGAGAGATGCGATATGAGCTCTTGCGTTCTTCCATGCGCTCTCGAAGCTGCTTCTGAAACGAACGACCGGGCTGTAATCCTCGTACTCTTCGGGCTCGATAGCGTTGAGCAGATAAGCCTTCTTGAAGACCGGAACCTTCTCAAGGAGCTCATCGATAACCTCGGAATCAACCGGGTTGAAGAATCTGGAGACTGCCGGAGCATCCTGCTCGATCAGCTTGTCAGCGGTACCCTTCCAGTTAATGGTTACGACTGCGTCTGCGCCGACCATCTCGGTGAAGTGATGCAGGCCTCTTGCGCCGCCGCCGATGAAGTGGCAGTTATAGCCGCGCTTCTTGACCATCTCATAGATCTTCTTTGCTACTGCAAGACCTGCGATCCAGCACTTGTCCGGAGAGATATCGATCTTGTCAGCCTCAACGTCAGCCTTCAGCTGCTCATCGAAGATACCGGTGATAACGCTGTAGTACAGCGGAGCCGGGTTGACCATGTTCTTGGTGGTCTTGTCATACAGATCGCAGACATCCATAGCCTGTCTCAGAGCCATGATCTCGGTAGCGTTGATCGGAGTGTACTCCTTGATCAGAGTCTCGATACCCTTCAGACCTTCCGGAACGACCGGAACCTTGCACATGATGTTCTTGCCGGCTTCTCTGTTGAAGCGGCCGTACTTAACGATGGATTCCTCAGTCTCATCAAACGGATCGCCCTGGATGGAAACATAACCGTTCTTGCACTGGGAAGCTTCGAACATCGGATAGAAAACCTTGGCAACGCCGCCGATCAGCTCTCTCTGAAGCTTGACCAGTGCCATGTTGTCGTCCTTCTCCTCAGCGATGATCGCATTGATGATACCGTCAACATAGTCCTTCTCTTCTACGCTCTGGATCATTTTCCAGGTGTAAGCCGGATTCTGAGTGCAGCCGACAGCGCCATTATCAATAGCAAGCTGAGCCTGTTCTCTGGTAACATTGTTGATCCAGAATCTGGTCAGCGTCTCCGCCTGCACTCTTTCGAAATACCCTTTTGCCATAGTTTACCTCCAATTATATAGTATGGTTGGATAAATTCTTCCATAAAATAGTATAGTGTCTGACCTTCTATCTGTCAACATTCGAAACTTCATTTTTCTAGGCACATTCGCTAGAAAGCATTTCCAATTTACATAGCATATTAGGCATTAAGAACAAAAAAACAGGACCTGATTTGTCAATACCAAACAAATAGATATTATCATGTTATGTGACGTATTAATCTTAAGTTTTTTTATTGCGGTGTTCCGCGGAATGCATCGGAATTTTTCGGTTTCCAATGCCCCTCATCTGATATATAATGGATTTCCCGGCGAACAGGCATCCTTTACTGCCATTGTTGGTTTATATTTGTTTGGAGGCACTATGAGCACTTCCTCTTCCCGCAGGGCTGCTACGATGGACATGACCTCCGGTCCCATCGCAAAAAACATACTTCTTTTCTCCCTGCCCTTGCTGGCAGGCAATATCTTCCAGCAGTTCTATAACACGGTTGACAGCATTGTTGTCGGCAATTTTGTCGGTCCCGAGGCCTTAGGTGCCGTTACCGCCAACCTTCCGGCCACGATGATGCTGATCAGCCTTTTCATGGGGTTTTCCTCCGGCGCATCTGTCGTGATCTCCCAGTATTTCGGAGCAAGAAACGAAGAAAAGCTCCGCCGGGCGGTTCATACCAGCATCGTCGCTACGCTTCTGATCAGTATTGCCATGACATTGCTTGGGCTTTTCCTTACGCCCTTCCTCGTTCGTTTCATGAGCACGCCTCCCGAGATCGCGGACCTTGCCATGGTCTATCTCAGGATCTATTTTGCCGGCCTTTCCGGCCTGATGTTCTATAACATGGGATCGGCCATTCTCCGTGCCGTAGGCGATTCCAGAAGGCCCTTATACTTTCTGATCTTCTGCTCCCTCTGCAATGTGTTTCTGGATCTTTACTTTGTGATCCGGCTGCGGATGGGTGTGGCCGGCGTAGCTTATGCCACGATCATTTCCCAGTTTCTTTCCACAGTGCTTGTTTTCCTTGTTCTCTTCAGGACAAAGGAGATCTACAGTATAACTTTAAAGGAAATGAGGATCGATACGGAGCTCCTCAGAAGGATCATCGAGATCGGCCTTCCTACAGGCGTACAGCTGGGTCTCACTTCCTTTTCCAACGTTTTTGTCATGGGCTACATCAATCATTTCGGCGCGGGCAGCACCTCCGGCTGGGGCGCCTATCAGCGGATCGACGCATTTACGGTCCTCCCGGTCATGAGCATCGCCATCGCCGTAACGACCTTTGTCGGTCAGAATGCCGGCGCCCGCAATGTGGAAAGGATCAAACAGTGTGTGCGCTCCTCGCTTTTCATGGGCCTTGCCGTCACCGTGTTTTTAAGCGCTGTCCTTTTCATGTTGGCGCCGGATGCCATCGGTCTCTTCAACAAGGACCCCGAAGTCCTGAAGTACGGCACCCTGTTCCTGAGAATGATCGTTCCGCTTGACTTTCTGATCTGTTTCAACCAGTGCTACGCCGGCGCGCTGCGCGGCATGGGTGAGGCCAGGGCGCCCATGTTCATCATGCTTTTTTCCTTTGTTATTTTCAGACAGATCTATCTTTTTGCCGCAACGCATATCACGGACTCCATCTACCCTGTCGCCCTCGCTTATCCCGTCGGCTGGGCACTGTGCTCTGTGCTGATGGTCCTCTATTACAGACACAGCAACTGGGAGGCCCGTGTAAGCTCCGGAGCCTTCTGAGAAACATGAAGCCGCGCTCTTCCAGGCTTCTCTTTTGCTTCACTTTTGCTTCACTTGCTTCACATTTTGTTGCAGAACCATATATTTCAGTATGAGTTTCAGACAAATAAAAATCACGCTACAGCCTTGTTTTAAATCAAACCTGAGCTATAGCGTGATTTCTTCTTTTATGCCGGTGGCGGGACTCGAACCCGCATGGTTTCCCGCATGATTTTGAGTCATGTGCGTCTGCCATTCCGCCACACCGGCAATACCGCAGCACCTTTTCTCCGGCTGCTGCGGCTCTGATTATATCATTTAAAACTGAGCTTGTAAATAATCGTTTTCAGCAGCAGTTTTCCTTTCATTGCAGGTCCTTCTGTAAGCCTCACGGGCAGCTGCTCCGATGGCAGCTAAAACTTCCCGGGGACAGGCAGGGATCATGCTCGTCTTTCTTCGTCCGCCCAGCAAAGAGCTGCCCTGACAGCCCGTTTCCAACCGCCAAGGCAGGCTTCCCTTTCTGCAGAACTCATAGCCGGCTCAAAGATCTTTCCGATCTCTCTCATCCTGCGGATCTCCTCCTCATCCTTCCAGTAACCGACCGCAAGGCCGGCCAGATAGGCAGCTCCGAGCGCCGTGGTTTCAATACATTCAGGGCGGATGATCGTCGAGGCGGAAATATCCGCCTGAAACTGCATCAGAAAATCATTGGCCGCAGCGCCTCCGTCTGCCCTAAGCTCCCGGATGTCGATGCCGGATGCATCCCGCATCGCCTGCAGCAGGTCCTCTGTCTGATAGGCAAGCGACTCGACCGTGGCACGGACGAGATGCGCTCTTGAAGTTCCCCTGCTCAAGCCGAAAATACTTCCCTTCGCGTAAGGATTCCAGTAAGGAGCTCCCATTCCCGTAAAGGCCGGTACCACATATACGCCGCCGGTATCAGGCACCCTGCGGCAGTATTGTTCCGACTCCGGCGCCGATTTCAGGACCTGAAGCTCATCCCGGAGCCACTGGATCGCAGCACCGGCGACAAATACACTTCCTTCCAGGGCGTACTGTACGGACGAAGATCCTGCGGCAATCGTGGTCAGCAGCCCGTTGTCTGCGCCGACTGCCTGATCTCCCGTATTTAAGAGCATGAAGCCGCCGGTCCCGTAGGTGGATTTGACAGCTCCCTCTTCAAAACCGCACTGTCCGAAAAGCGCAGACTGCTGATCGCCGGCGATACCGGCGATCGGAATGCTTCCTCCCAGGCAGTCGGTATATCCGATCACACCGCAGGACGGCACGACCTTCGGAAGCATACTCTCCGGGATCCCGAAATAAGCAAGCAGCTCATCATCCCAGCAGAGCCTGTGAATATCATACAGCATGGTCCGGGAGGCGTTGGTATAATCCGTCACATGCACCCGGCCCCCGGTCAGGTTCCACACAAGCCAGCTGTCGATCGTGCCGAAGCGAAGCTCTCCGCGCTCAGCCTTCTCCCTTACGCCCGGTACATTGTCGAGGATCCAGGCGACCTTGCTGGCGGAAAAATAGGCATCCGGTATGAGCCCCGTTTTTTCCTGCACGCGCTTACTCCAGCCTTCCGCCTTCATCCTGTCAATACGCTCCGCGGTTCGCCTGCACTGCCATACAATTGCATTATAAACCGGTCTGCCGCTTTCGGCGTCCCATACCACCGTTGTCTCCCTTTGGTTGGTGATCCCGATCGCAGCGATTTCGGAGGGCGTGATCCCCATGAGCTGCATTGCCTCTACGGCAACTCCCAGCTGCGTCGCCCAGATCTCTCTCGGATCATGCTCGACCCATCCGGGCTTGGGATAATGCTGGGAAAACTCTCTCTGCTTTGCGGCACGGATCCTTCCGTGCTGATCAAAGAGAATGCAGCGGGAACTGGTCGTGCCCTGATCCAGTGCCATGATATATTTTTCTTCCATCGTTTCTGTCTCCTGTATTCGGCCTGTTTCCTCAAAGCTGTCCTGTCCGTGTTTTTCTGTATACCGGCTGAGGTTACCTTCGTCAGAAGTCCCCGGACTTCATGAATACTGAAAAATGAAACAGTCAGAGGGCATAAGCTGCACTCTGACTGCCTGGAAATATATTGAGGGGATGCGCTGCGGCATCCGTTTTGGCTTATTTTGTGCCGAAGATCCTGTCGCCGGCATCTCCAAGGCCGGGGCAGATATAAGCGTTCTCGTTAAGCTCGCGGTCCAGATGTCCGATATAAAGCTCTACATCCGGATGTGCCTCATGGAACTTCTTTACGCCCTCAGGCGCACCGATGATGCAGATCAGCTTGATCTTCTTTCCGCCCTTTTCCTTGATGAGGCTTACCGCGTCCACAGCGGAACCGCCGGTAGCGAGCATCGGGTCCGTGACCACGATCGTACGCTCTTCAATCGGCTTCGGAAGCTTGCAGAAATACTCGTGCGGCTCATGTGTTTCCTCATCGCGGTACATGCCGATGTGTCCGACCTTGGCGGAAGGAGTCAGAGCAAGGATGCCCGGCACCATGCCGAGGCCTGCGCGCAGGATCGGAACGATCGCGAGCTTTCTTCCGCTTAAAATGGGGCTCATGCACTTTTCGATCGGCGTCTCGATCTCGATCTCCTCCGTCGGAAGATCAGAAAGCGCCTCGTATCCCATCAGCATGCCAAGCTCCTCAACAACAGAACGGAACTCATTGGTTCCGGTGTGTTTGTCACGGAGGATGGTGATCTTATGCTGGATCAGTGGATGTGTGAATTCATAAACGTTGTCATATAGTTTTTTCAACATAATGAACCGCCTTTCATCTATATGTTTTTATTCTCCGGTCTTTTCAGCGATCTCGCCCTGCTTCTTATAGATGGAGCAGGCATCGACCGCCTGGCGGACCGAGGATAAAGGATAAACATTGGTATCCCGTCCGATCACCGTTCCGGGATTGAGGACAGAACCGCAGCCGACCTCAACACGGTCACCGATCATGGCGCCGAATTTCTTGATGCCGGTCTCAACGTCTCCATCTTCAAAGTGAACACTGACCAGCTTCTTGTCGCTCTTCACATTGCTGGTAATGCTTCCTGCTCCGGTATGGGCCTTGTAGCCCAGGATCGAGTCTCCGATATAGTTATAATGGGGCACCTGTACATTATCAAAAAGGATCACGTTCTTGAGCTCTGTCGAGTTTCCTACGACACAGTTCTCTCCGACCAGTGCCGACCCGCGGATAAACGCGCAGTGACGTACTTCCGTGCCGGCGCCGATAATGCAGGGGCCTGCAATGTAGGCAGACGGGAAGACCTTTGCCGTTTTATGGATCCAGACGTCCTCCTGCGGATGGAGATACTCCTCCTGCGGAAGCCTTGCGCCGCACTTTAAGATATACGACTTGATCTCCGGAAGCGCCTCCCACGGATACTTTACGCCCTGCAGAAGCGGAGCGGCGATCGTGTGGTCCAGATCATACAGTTTGGTTACCAGTGCATCTTCTTTTTTCATAAATCAGTACCTCTCTACCGACAGTGTACCACCGCTTTT
>CAMNFX010000020.1 GCA_946537585.1 uncultured Lachnospiraceae bacterium | reverse complement strand
ATACTGAGCAAAGAAACAATTGATAAGATCGCCGCCGGTGAGGTTGCCGAGCGCCCGCAGAGCGTCGTGAAGGAGCTTCTCGACAATGCCATCGACGCCGGAGCGGACGCGATCAGCGTAGAGCTCAAGGGCGGCGGACTGGAGCTGATCCGTGTGACTGACAATGGCTGCGGCATTCCGAAGGAGGATGTGCCCGCTGCCTTCATCCGTCATGCCACTTCCAAGCTGATGACCGCAGAGGACATTGAACATATCCGCACCATGGGCTTCCGCGGCGAGGCGCTGGCATCGATCGCCGCAGTCTCTGACGTGGAACTGATCACACGCACGGAAAATGACCTGACCGGGATCCTCTACAATATCCATGAGGGCATGGAGAGGACAAAGCGAGAGATCGGAGCCCCTGTCGGAACGACCGTGGTCGTCAGGGATTTCCTTCTGAATGTCCCCGTCCGGAGGCAGTTTTTGAAATCGACCGCGGTGGAAAATTCCTATATGGTTGACACGGTGGAAAAGGCCGCGCTGTCCCATACCGGGATCAGCTTTTCCCTCACCGTCGACGGCCGGAGTGTGCTTCACACCTCCGGAAACGGAAGGCTGAAGGATGTGATCTACATCCTCTTCGGTCAGGAGGTCACCGCCAACCTGATGGAGGTCTCCGAAGAAACGGACGGCATCAGGGTCGAGGGATATGCGGGAAAGCCCGTCATTTCACGCAGCAGAAGGGATCAGGAGATCTTCTTCGTCAACGGGCGTCATATTCACTCCGATATTCTGATGAAGGCAGCGGAGGACGCATTCTCCCCTTATATGATGCAGCACCGTTTTCCGATGACGGTCCTTCATGTCATACTTCCTCCGGAAAAAGTCGATGTCAATGTTCACCCCCGCAAAACCGAAGTCCGTTTCTCCGACGGAGAACAGGTCTATAATGCGGTAAAGGCCGCCGTCGCAAAAGCGCTTACGGAACGCGAGCATGTGGTTGACGGCGCTGCCGGGACCAGAAAATGGCAGCCCCCGACAGGGCACGCCTACGCCGGAAACGTCGTTTCAGCCGACCGGCTCCCGGGAAAGGATCCGCTTCCTTTTGAAAAGAACCGCAGCTTCGACTATGTCAGCGACATTGTCAGTGAATTAAAAAAGGACGGCGTCAAAACAGCAGAGCTGCTCCGGGATGCAGCAGTAGAAAGTCCTGCCGCCGTCTGGAACAGGGCTTTACATAATGAGCCGGAGACGGCAGCGGCACCGCTTCCTTCCGCTGCTTCTCTGAAAGAACAGGAGACCGCTGCAGTCCCTGCGGAGAGCCCGGCGCCCCGGAGTGTTCCTCTGGAAAGCGCTGTGCCGGATGAAAAGCCGGAGGTTCAAAGCCCTTCGGGACGTTTCATGGATATCAAGGCCGCGCCGTATTTTAAAATGATCGGTCAGGTCTTTGAAACCTACTGGATCATTGAGTACAATAACGAGATGTATCTGATCGATCAGCATGCCGCGCATGAGAAGGTCAATTACGAACGCTTCACAAGGCTGATCGCATCTCATGCGGTAACGAGCCAGATGCTGTTTCCTCCGGTCGTGCTGACGCTTTCCCCGAAGGAGGCTGTGCTGCTTGAAAAGAACCTGGAGGCGTTTTCGGAGCTCGGATATGAGATCGAGGAAGCCGGGGACCGGGACTACATCGTCCGTGCGGTGCCTTCCAATCTTCCGAATATCGGAGAGGAAGCCATACTGAAGGACATGATCCAGAGCATGAGCGAGGAGACCAGGGGCATCAGCTCCGGCCTTCTGAAGGACAGGATCGCTTCCATGTCCTGCAAGGCTGCCGTCAAGGGAAACCGCCCTCTTTCAGAGCAGGAGATGAAGGCACTGATCGCAGAGCTTCTTCAGTGTGAAAACCCCTACGCCTGCCCGCACGGAAGGCCTACGATCGTCCGGTGGAGCAAGGCGGACCTCGACCGGCTGTTCAAGCGTATCGTATAAAGAATACTGAGCAACTATGGAAAATCACGAAACACGCTCACATTATTATCAGAAAGACAAACGTCCCCGCCTGATCGTGATCGCCGGCCCGACCGCGACCGGAAAGAGCGGTCTTTCCGTGCGCCTTGCAGGGGAGATCGGGGGAGAGATCATCTCGGCAGACAGCATGCAGGTCTATAAGGGACTTGATATCGGCTCCGCAAAGATCACGCAGGAAGAAATGCAGGGCGTCCCGCACCATCTCATTGATGTGCTTGAACCGACCGCTGACTACAGCGCAGCCGTATTTCAGAAGATGGCCTCGGAAGCGGCATCCGAAATCACTGCCCGCGGGCATATTCCGATCGTCTGCGGCGGCACCGGCTTTTATATCCAGGCCCTGCTTTACGGGATCGATTTCAGCGATGAGCCGGAAGACGAAGAAAGCCTTCTGTACAGAAAGCAGCTCGAGGATACCGCGCGGGATGATCTCGGACGCAGGAAGCTCTTTTCCAGCTTGGAGGAAGCAGATCCGGAGGCTGCAGAGGCGATCGGTCCGAATAATCTGAAGCGTGTGATCCGTGCGCTGGAGTTCATTCATCTTCACGGAAAGAAGATCTCGGAGCATAACCTTGAAGAATCCGAAAAAAGGCTGAACGGGCAGGAGCATTCACCCTATGACTACCTTTTCTTTGTACTCTGCGGCGACCGGGAGCGGCTCTATCAGAAGATCGATGCCCGCGTGGACCGGATGCTTTCCGAAGGTCTTGAAGAAGAGACAAAAAAGCTTTTTCCGTTATTCTTTCCCGAAAACGGGGATGATCCGTCCCGTCCGGGAAAAACATACACAGCTGCCCAGGGCATCGGATATAAGGAGATGTTCTCCTGGCTTAAGGGAGAGATCCCCCTTTCCGAAGCAGTCCGCCTGATCAAACGGAACACAAGGCGTTTTGCCAAGCGGCAGCTGACCTGGTTCAAAAGGGAACGCGGGGTAATATGGATCAATATTGATGAAGGAGACCCTTTGAATGAAATCAGAAAACATATACAGACTCTTTGGGGTGGATGACAGGATCGCCGCTCTTGCAGATGAAGCGGAGGAAGGCCTCAGGGAGCGGTTCCTTGAGATCGACAGGATCGCGGAATACAACCAGCTGAAGGTCATCCGGGCCATGCAGGAAAACGGCATCTCCGGTGCCTGCATGCTGGAAACGACCGGTTACGGTTACGATGATCTCGGCAGGGACAAGCTCGAAAGAGTCTATGCCGATATCTTTCATACCGAGGATGCGCTCGTGCGCAGCCAGATCGTCTGCGGCACACACGCATTAAGCGTGGCGCTGTTCGGAAACACACGTCCCGGAGACGAGATCCTTTCGCCGGTCGGCATGCCCTATGATACCCTGCAGACCGTACTGGGTTTAAGCGGCGCGAGAGGGTCCTTAAGGGATTACGGCGTGGGCTTCCGCTATGTGGATCTTCTTCAAGACGGAAGCTTCGATCTTGAAGGCATCCGAAAAGCCATCAGTGAAAAGACCCGCCTCGTCGAAATACAGCGAAGCCGCGGCTACGCAGACCGCAGGACCTTCTCGGTGGAAGAGATCGGAGAGCTGATCCGCTATATCCGGAGCATCAAAAAGGATGTCATCATCATGGTCGACAACTGCTACGGAGAGTTTACGGAGATCACAGAGCCCTCCGAGGCCGGTGCAGATATGATCGTCGGGTCCCTGATCAAGAATCCGGGCGGCGGCATCGCGCCCGTCGGCGGCTATATCGCGGGCACGGAGGAATGCGTGGGCAATGCTGCCGCAAGGCTGACCGGTCCCGGCCTTGAAAAGGAGCTCGGTCCTTCCCTTGGGAACAACCGGCTTTTATACCAGGGGATCTTCCTTTCTCCGACCGTGACCGCGGGCGCCGTAAAGGGCGCGATCCTGGCGGCTGCCGTATATGAAAAGCTGGGCTTTCGTACTGCTCCGAAGGCTGCGGACCCGCGTTATGACATTATTGAGGCGGTTACGCTCGGTTCTCCCGAAAAGGTCGTTTCCTTCTGCCGCGGTGTGCAGCGGGCTGCTGCCGTAGATGCCTTCGTAGCGCCGGAACCGAGTCCGATGCCCGGCTATGACAGCGATATCATCATGGCAAACGGCAGCTTTATATCAGGATCCTCGATCGAGCTGAGCGCTGACGGACCGCTGCGGGATCCCTATACCGTATTTTTCCAGGGAGGCCTGACCTACCAGCATTCCAAGCTCGGCGTGTGTATGAGTGCCGAGCAGCTTCTCGAGGACGGGTTTTTAGACGACCTTGCATAACTCCGGACACAAATCCCCTTCTGCGGTTCCCCTCCCGCTTGATTTTTGCTTATCATTGCCTGAATCCAAAGAGGCAAAAATCTGCGCTGCGGGCCGTCGACGTCCGCAGAAGGGGATTTCGTCCGTGTCAGTTTTCTTAACACAAGTGTCCCTTCCTTAAATTTCCATTAAAATATGCGGGATGAGTTCCCACATGTTTTGAATTATGGTAGAATACACCCGTGTTTGTTCTGTCCGGCAGAAAGGAACAGATTGAATAACAAACTGATTGCTGACCTGCCGGCGGACCTTCGTCCCTATGAAAAGTGTGAAAAATACGGCGTGGAAACGCTGACGGATCCCGAGCTGCTTGCAGTGATACTGAAGACGGGATCCCGCGAAAAGAGCGCTGTGAGTCTGGCAGAGGAGATCCTTTTTTCCGACGGCATCGG
The DNA here is from genome assembly GCA_946537585.1 of uncultured Lachnospiraceae bacterium. Taxonomy (GTDB): domain Bacteria; phylum Bacillota; class Clostridia; order Lachnospirales; family Lachnospiraceae; genus Avilachnospira. The sequence continues at coordinate 7,715 of CAMNFX010000020.1, read as the reverse complement.
CTGCGGGCTTCTGAACCTCATGCACTGCGGTCCGGAAGACTACAAGGCCATCAAGGGTGTCGGGAGAGTCAAGGCTCTCCAGTTGTTGTGCGTAGCAGAGCTTGCGAAACGGATCTCCAGAAAGAGGGCAGAGTCCCGTCTGGACTTAAGTTCTCCCGCCAGTATTGCCGACTATTACATGGAGCATCTGCGCCACTGCACGGAAGAAGAGGTGCACCTGATGCTGGCGGATTCCCGGGGCAGAATGATCCGGAGCGCCCTGATCAGCCGGGGCACCGTAAATCTTTCCGCGGTGTCTCCCAGAGAGATCTTTTCATGCGCGCTGCGCCACGGAGCCGCTTCCTTTGTGCTGATCCACAACCATCCGAGCGGACAGCCGGAGCCGAGCCGCGAGGATATTCTGATGACCTCCAGCCTGCTGCAGGGCGGGCAGCTCATGAATATCCCCCTGATCGATTCACTGATCATCGGAGACGGTATTTACTACAGTTTTTTTGAAGACGGCGTCCTGACCAGGCTTGATTCCGCCATGAATGATCCGCTGTCAGACGTTGCCGAATCATAACTGCAGAGTACCCGGCAGCGCCGATTTTTTTAAACACAGGGAGTGCTTGTTGCATAACAGACTTTCCAAAAACATACTGATCGTAATAACGATACTTTGCGGCTTTCTGATGGTCGTCAGTTACCTGCAGAGTTCCCTTTTGGAGCCCGTACGATACTATGCGGGCTATTTCCTGACCCCTGTTCAGAGCGGCATCAACCGCTTTGGCGTCACAGTATCCAATTCGATCAGGGAGCAGCGCCATCTCCATGAGGTCTATGACGAAAACCGCAGGCTGCAGGAGAGGGTCGATGCGCTGACAGAGGAAAACAACCGTCTGCGCTCTGACGAGCTTGAGCTTGAACGCTTAAGGGAGCTGTACCGGCTCGATCAGAACTATATGCAGTACCCCAAGGTTGCGGCCCGCGTCATTGCGCGCGATTCACAGAAATGGTTCCGCGTCTTCCGTATTGACAAGGGGCTTTCCGACGGCATTACCAAGGATATGAACGTCTTAAGCGGCGGCGGTCTGGTCGGTATCGTGACGGAGGTCGGCGCCAACTACGCAACTGTGCGGTCGATCATCGACGATGAGTCCAACGTCTACGCGATGTCTCAGTACAGCAGCGATACCTGCCTTGTCAAGGGAAACATCACAGCCTATGAGGACGGCACGCTGGATATCACCAACATTGATAAGAACGCTGTCTTCAATGACGGCGACGCCGTGGTCACCTCCACCTTAAGCACCAAGTTTCTGCCCGGCATCCTGATCGGATATGCGGCCGATATCAGCATCAACAGCCAGCATCTGACCAAATCCGGCAAGCTGATCCCTGTGGCCGATTTCGACAATATCCAGGAGGTGCTTATCATCACCCAGGTCAAGACAGATTCCGGCATCATCACTCCCGGAGAGGAATAATCATCCGTCATAATGAGATATCAGATCGTCATAAAACGAATACTGATCTATTTCCTGCTGGTCGTGCTGGCGTTCATTGTGCAGACCTGCGTGTTTCCGTTTCTCAGCTTTCTTGCTTCCGCGCCGAACCTGATCCTGATCATTACCTTTACCTACGGGTTCATATACGGAACAGAATGGGGGATCCTGTGCGGCTTTTTTGCGGGTCTGATGATGGACCTCTTTTATACGGAACCGTTCGGGCTTTTTATCCTGATCTACAGCTATCTGGGATTTTTCAGCGGGCTTTACAGCCATACCTACCGCTCGGATTCGATCATGCTGCCCCTGATCCTCTGCCTCGTCAGCGAGGTATTTTACAACTTTGCCATTCTGGCTTACCGCTATATGACGATCGGTGAGCTGTATTTCAACTATTCTCTGGTACATATCATCATACCTGAGATCTTTTTCACCCTGCTGGTCACCCTGCTCGTCTACCGTATACTGCTGATCGCAAACCGGCGTATGGACCGTGTGGACGACTTAAGAGGCAAGCAGGCTGCCTGAGGGCAAACTATTCTGCTCTCGAAACATGCCAGGCGCAGACCCGCCTGAGGCAATTTAGCTCCGGAAAATTCCGGGCAGGCAAACCCTCCCGCTGCGGTTTTTGCTTTTATGGGCCGAGGCAAAGCCTCTGACGAGATGTCATAGAAGCAAAAACCTGGCTGCGGGCCGACGACCTGCTTCCGGAATATCCCGGAGCCAGTGAGGCAATTACGTGCGCGAACGATTAAAGGACATATTCGGACTCATACATGAAAAACTGGATCACCCGCTCCAGATCAGACTGGCGGTGGTTGGTCTCTTTTTTGTGCTGCTCTTTGGTGTCCTTGCCAATAAGCTTTATAATCTGCAGGTCGTCAGCGGCGACAGCTATTCGGATGAGTTTATCGAAAAGACAGAGCGTTCCGTCAAGATCCCCGGTGCCCGCGGCAACATTTACGATGCGGACGGCAATCTTTTGGCCTATAACCGACTGGCGTATAATGTCGTGATCGCGGACAACGGAGCTTACAAGAGCTATAACGACCGCAACCTGATGCTGTACCGTCTGGCCTCCATTCTTGAAAAGCACAATGTCAATGTTGTCACCCGTTTCGAGGTTGACGTGGAAGAGGACGGAAGCTTCCGCTTCACGACCGGCAGCGAGTCCGCACGGCGAAGATTCGTCGCCAATGTTTACGGTGTTCCCACATCGCAGCTCGATCAGCCCGACGAAGACGGAGTTGTCCGATATCCTTCCGCCATGACTGCCGAGGAGGCTTTCCGCAAGAAGGTTTCGGACTATGCCTTTGATGCCATCAAGGACGCGGACGGAGCGCCCGTGCTTCCGGATGACCGTACGCTCCTTGATATGGTCAAGATCCTGTATGCCATGCGTCAGACTGCCTTCCAGCGGTATGAGACCAGCACGATTGCGGAAGATATTGACGAAAACTGCATGGCGGAGCTTCTGGAGAATCAGGGTGAGCTCCGCGGCATGAACGTGGAAGAGACCTATATCCGCCGTTATAATAATGCGCGGTATTTTTCGCATATCATCGGATATACCGGTGCGATCCAGGATGAGACGAAGCTTCGCGAGCTTCAGAAGTCCAACCCGGATTATATGATCACGGACTCCGTCGGTGCGACCGGTATCGAAAAGACCATGGAGCAGCACCTTCAGGGCACGAAAGGCCAGCGTGACATGCACGTTGACAACTACGGACAGATCCTTGAGATCATCAACGAAACGGCGCCTTCCGCCGGAAATGACTTTTACCTCACGATCCAGCAGAACCTGCAGATCGGCGTATACCACCTGCTCGAGCAGCAGCTCGCTGGTATCATTGCAAACAAGATCGTCAATATGGCCGCTGCGGATATCGAGCTGCCGGAGGAATCCTCCGAGATCGTCATTTCCGTCGATGAGGCTTATTTCCAGTTCATCAACAACAATATCCTTGACACGGCGCACTTTTTCAACATGGAGGAGCGCGGTGCCGCCGAGGCCGAGATCGCGGAAGGCTTCCGCAGGCACAAGGACGCCGTCATGGAACGGCTCCGCTATGAGCTTACGAGCGGAAAGGATGTCCCGCTGGCGGAGCTGTCCAATGAATACGTTTCCTACATGGCCTACATCTATGAATACCTTTCGCAGAGCAGCACGGGGATCATCGACAAAAACGGCATCGACATCTACGGTGAAAGCTATCTTTCCTGGAAAAACGATACCATCAGCCTGCGCAATTACATTTATGCCGGAATTTCCGAGGGCTGGGTCAACATCGATCATCTGAATCTGCAGGACGGCGAGCAGTATCAGGATTCGGATTATATTTATGACAGGATCTCCGAGCTCATCCTGAAAGATCTGGAAAATGACAGCAGCTTTGATAAGCTGATCTACCGTTACATGCTGCTCGACCGCGACGGCCTTTCCGGGCGTCTTCTCTGCATGGCGCTGTATGAGCAGGGTGTTCTGAAAAACAATCCGGAGCTCTATTATGAGCTTTCCGTCAACGGAGAGGATTATGCCTATTCCTTCCTGATCGACCGCATCAAGGACATCGACATCACCCCCGCGCAGCTGGCGCTCGATCCGTGTATGGGATCTGTTGTCATCACGGATGTCAATACGGGAGACGTCAAGGCACTGGTCGCTTATCCCGGCTACGACAACAACCGGATCAACGACCGCAGCTATTTCAATGCCTGCCTGCATGACCAGTCCCTCCCGCTGATCAATTCCGCGACACAGACGAACAAAGCGCCCGGATCCACCTTCAAGCCGCTTGCTGCAGCCGCGGTCCTCGAAGAAAAGGTCGTAGGCCCCTATGAGCAGATCTACTGCTCCGGTGTTTACGAAGAAGTCGAGCCCAACATCAAGTGCTGGATCGGCCGTCCCGGCCATGCGGCGCTGACCGTTGCCGGCGCTATCGAAAACTCCTGCAACTACAGCTTTGCAGAGTACGGACACCGTCTGGCAACGACCCGCGACCCCGAGACGGGAGAGGAGACCTATTCCACCACGCTCGGTATCGAACGGCTGCAGAAATATATCTCCATGTTCGGTCTGGACCGCGTCAGCGGCATCCAGATCGATGAAAAGGAACCGCACATGACCGACAGCGATCCGGAGCGTTCCGCCTTCGGTCAGGGTACCAACTCCTATAACAATGTCCAGCTGGCACGCTATACGACGGCGCTCGCGACAGGCAAGCTGTTCAATCTGACGCTTTTACAGAAGGAAACAGATCCGGACGGCAACCTGATCCAGTATTTCCCTGCAGAGCAGATCGACACCGTACAGCTGATGGATTCCACCTGGAACATCGTTCGAAGCGGTGTGCGTTCCGTCATCACCACCGGTGTCGCAAGGCGTGTTTTCCAGGGATATGAGACCGTAGAGATCGCCGGAAAGACCGGAACAGCAGAAGAGGTCAAGACCCGCGGCAACCACGCGGAGTTCATATCCTATGCTCCTTATGACAACCCCGAGATCGCCGTTACGGTCGTGATTCCTTTCGGCTATTCCTCAGGTAACGCAGCAAGGCTGGCACGCCGTGTTTATGACTATTACTACGGCGCAACGGACCTTCCCAGCATAATCAACGGCAACGCACGTGATATAGAAATTATTAATGTCGTCGGCGGCTGATTGTCCGTGACAAAATTTTCACGTGATGTTATACTATACTCGTATAAATTAGGATGAAATTTAAGTACAGTATTAAAGCGCATAGTCTGTTTCTGCTGGCAGTAGTGACAGTCCTGAATTTTCTGGGGATCCTGATCTTAAGATCGGCCTCCAACATGGATGCCGCTATCGTTTCCAGGCAGATCGTCGGATCCCTGGCAGGTTTTGCTATCTGCCTTGCGATTTCTTTTATCGACTATAACAGACTGATCAAGTACAATTTTCTCATCTATCTGGGCATTGTGATCATGCTTGCGGCAGTAGCGGTATGGGGTGCCGTTCATAAGGGCGCCGGCCGCTGGATCGTTTTGCCCGTTGTAGGACAGATTCAGCCTGCCGAGTTTGTAAAAGCCGGACTGATCCTGTTTTTCGGCGGATACTTCGGAAGGACTCAGGAACATATCAATGAACCCAAAAACCTGTTCCTCTCGTTTTTGCTGTTCGCAATTCCCGCACTGCTTGTTTTTATTGAACCCAACCTCAGCACCACCATTATTCTGACTGTTATTTTTACAGTCATGCTTGTCGTTTCCGGTCTCAGTATTTCATGGATCCTTGTTTTCGGAGCGCTGGCGGGTCTTGCAGCCGGACTGCTGGTCTTCCTCTTTACGACTGACAATTATCAGCTGATCCCGTTTATTCAGGGATACCAGAAGAACCGTATCTTAAGCTTCCTGTATCCGGAGCAGTACTCGGATACGTTTTTCCAGCAGGCAAACTCGATCATGGCCATCGGCTCCGGCGGCTTTTTCGGCAAAGGTCTTTACAATACCGATATCAGCTCCGTAAAGGCCGGCAACTTCCTGATCGAGGAAGACACGGACTTCATTTTCGCGATCATCGGCGAGGAACTCGGCTTCCGCGGCTGCCTGGCGATCCTTTTCCTGTACATCGCCCTGATCCTTACGATCCTCTGGATCGCCATGAAGTCCAAAAACGTGGCCGGTGCCGTCATCTGTGCCGGCGTAGCCGCCTGGATCGGCTTCCAGACATTTACCAACATCGCAGTCGCCACTGCATTATTCCCGAATACGGGTGTAACACTTCCGTTTTTCAGCCGTGGCGCTTCCTCGCTGCTTTCACTTTATATCGGAATCGGTCTTGTCTCCAATATAGGTCTGCAGACGAGGGAATAACAATTATATGGAGAGGTGCCTATGAACGTCGGATTTGTAGCTCACAGTTCCAAAAAAAAGCTGATGCAGGATTTCTGCATCGCATATAAGGGGATCCTGTCCAAGCATCAGCTGTTTGCGACAGCAACGACCGGCCGCCTGATCGAAGAGGTCACCAACCTGCACATTCATAAGTTTCTGCCCGGACACCTCGGAGGGCAGCAGCAGATGGCGGCGCAGATCTCGAACAACGACATGGACATGGTGATCTTCTTAAGAGATCCGCAGCATCCCGCCCCTCATGAGCCGGATGTCAACGACATCGTAAAGCTCTGCGATATCTACAACATCCCGATCGCCACCAACCTGGCGACGGCAGAGCTTCTGGTGCTGGCACTTGGAAACGGAGAGTTGGAGTGGCGTGAAATGTAACATCATGGGCCGGTTTCTGCCGGCCGTCATTATTTTATCTGCAGTGATCCTGCTTTCGGGCTGCGCAAAGCCTGAGCTGGAAAATACCTATGTCTTTCCCAAAGAAGGGCTGCTGTCCCTGATGACGGATGATTCCGCACTCAGGCCGTCCGGCTTTGCCGCAAAACTGTGTGTTCCGATGGAAGATGCCGATCTCAACACAGAAAACGTAAACGCAAAGGCTTTCGGCCTTTTCTCCCTGGATGATGCCGAGGTGTTATCTCAGCACAATGTGTATGAAAAGGTCTATCCCGCATCCACGACAAAGATCCTCACCTGCCTGATCGCGCTTGAACGCGGCGACCTTGACGAGATCGTCCGGGTCCCCGACGAGTCGAACATCACGGTATCCGGGTCCTCGATGGCAGACCTGCAGCCGGGAGACGAGCTGCCCTTAAGGGACCTTCTGTACGGCCTGATGGTCCCGAGCGGCAACGACGCTGCTGTTGCGATCGCTCACCATATCAGCGGCGATGTGGAAGGCTTTGCCTCCGTCATGAACAGCCGCGCGAAGCAGCTCGGCGCAACACATTCCCATTTCATGAACCCGCACGGGCTTCCCGATGAAGAACACTATGTCACCGTCTACGACATGTATCTCATCTTTAAGGAAGCCATGAAAAACAAGGAGTTTCAGAAGATCGCCCGGACAGCGGAATACACCTGTCACGTGGAGCATCCTTCTGATACCTCCAAATCCCGCGATGTCACCTGGACCTCCGGCAACGCATTCTATAACGGCAAGTTCTCCTTCGCCGACAACATGGAGATCCTCTGCGGAAAGACCGGCCATACCAATGCCGCCGGCTTCTGCCTGGTTCTCGGGGAAAAGGATGCCGCCGGAAAGCAGTACGTATCGATCATCATGAACTCACCGATCTACGAGCAGATGTATGTGTCGATGCGCAACCTCGCGGCGAAATCGCAGCAGTGAAT
>CAMNFX010000019.1 GCA_946537585.1 uncultured Lachnospiraceae bacterium | reverse complement strand
TTTCATCTGTAAAGCGAGCTTTTCATCTGAAAACTACCCAGCTTTCATGGGTGCTGAACTATTGTATATCTTAGCCGATGCCGCAGGATTTTACAAGGCGCACCCGCGACGGTCAGAAAAGAAACCGCCGTATCCTGAATGCGTTTTTCCTGACATGGATCTCCACTGCTCCCGACCGGGCGGTTTCAAGCACTTTGACATCAAACTCTGCAAGTCTCTCAAGCGTTTCCTCCGCAGGATGACCGTAGCGGTTGTTTCTGCCTGCGGAGATCAGGGCATATCCGGGGCAGACCGTTCTCAGAAGCTCCTCAGATGTGGAGGATGCGCTTCCGTGATGAGCCGCTTTCAGTACCGTGACCTGTTTCCCCGGACAGGCTTCCTTAAAACGGCGGCAGACCTCCGGCTCATCGGCCGACGGCATATCCCCGGTAAAAAGCATGCAGAAGCGTCCGCTTTCGAGCATGATCGCCCCGGAATGCCGGTTGACATCCTCCGGATCGGAACCGTCTCCGGCATAGAGGCAGTAAAGCTTCATATACGGATCTGATAAGATTGTCTCCCCGTTGCTCAGATAAATAATGCTGTCTTCTTCGAATTTTTTATCTGTTTTCTGATGTATTTCGTCTGTATCAGATATATCTTTGCTTTTCAGTGCCTTATAACTGCTGACCAGCTGCTGATACTTTTCATGTTCCCGGGCGGGTCCGGGCAGCACAAGGGAGCCGATGCTTTCTCCGGCATCTTCCGTCAGCAGGTACTCAAGGCCGCTGATGTGGTCCTGATCCGCATGGCTCACGATGGCCATATCGACCCTGTCGATCCCCCTGGATCTGAGCAGGGGCACAAGCACCCTCTCCCCAAGACGATGGTTGCTTGAAGATCCGCAGTCGATCAGGACCGTGTTTTCTTTTGTCTCGATCAGAAACCCGTCTCCCTGGCCGACATCGGCCATCGTGACCGTCACCCCCTTGGGTCTTAGATGTCTCAGCGTAAAGCTTGCCGGTATCATCAGCAGGAAAAAAGCGGCGAGGCGGAGCGGCGCCCTTTTAGAAGTGTTTTCTCTTTGCTTCCTTCCCGCAGGAAGCAGGACTGTCAGTGCCAGCCCAAGAAGGAGATAATAGACCAGGATCTGCCACAGCCCGGGCCTTCCCACCAGTACGACCGCGTTCGGCAGGCGGAGACTGAGCCGTGATAAGCGCGCATACAGCTCAAGGATATAATGTGCGGGAGCCGCGGCGGCTGCGCTTAAGATGCCCGGCCGCATCGCGCAGGTGCCGGTCATCACGGCCAGGATCCCTGCCTTTAAATAAAGTACTGCAAGCACTGCCAGCCCGGAAAACAATACGCCGGCCATCAGCGGGATCACAAGAAGATTCAGAAGGCAGCCGTAGACAGGGAACGTAAAATAATGCCAGAGGATGATCGGAAGCATCGTCAGCTGTATGGAAGCACCGACGATCAGGGTCTTTGTCCCGGAAGACAGTCTGTAAGCCCTTCCGATTCGTTTTGCGTATCCGTTCCGGAAGGAGCCTGCTGCCTTCAGCCGTTCTGCTCTCCGGATGATCTCGCTGCTGACCAGGGCGATGGCAAATACCGCTCCGAAGGAGAGCTGAAACCCGCTCTGAAAGATCCGATACGGGTGTCTGAGGACCATCAGGATCAGCGCGAGAAATACTGCGGAAAGCATATCATAGCTTCGGCCCGCACCCCCTGCGGCAAAGCTTAGAAGCAGCATGATGCCGGCTCTCTGAGAAGAACCCGGAGCACCGATCAGGATGAGATACAGGATCACAGACACGGAGGCAGCAAGGCCGGCTGCCTTTCTTCCGGCCTTTCGTTTCCGGAAAAGCCCGAAGACCCCCATACCGATCATGCTCACATGCAACCCGCTGACTGCAAGCAGATGGGAGATCCCCGCACTCTGATAGAGATCTCTGATATCTTCGTCAAGATCCTCCTTCTGTCCGAGCAGGACCGCCTTCAGCACGGCCGCATCCGAGGGAAGAAAGCCGGCATCAAAGCTGTCCGTAATGCTCTCCCGTATAGCCTTTGGTCTGAGCTTTGCCTGCTTTCCGGCTGCAGCCCTTTCACTTTCTTCTCCGTCTTTTTTACGGTCTTCCCAGGATGCATTTAATTCAGCTTCATTCCCGATCCCCTGTCCCTTCAGGTAAAGCGCATAATCAAACTGCCCAGGATTGGTGGCTTCATAGCGCGAAAAGAAAGCCTCCGCCTCCGGTGTATGAAAGCCTGCGCTGACTTTGGCTGCCCGGAGGAAGCCAAGCGTAAACATCACTCCCATAAGGACCGCAGCCGCCAGCCTTGTTTTCCGCCCCGGAGTCTTTATAAGGAGTCCCGCCAGTCCGAAAAGCACTGCCGCTTTAAGAAGCAGAGCTGCTTCGGGAAGCGCCGCTAAGGTTCCCGCAAGGACAGCCAGCGCAGCATATAATAAGGGTCGTTTCAATCGTCCGCCTCCGTCAATCACCTTCCCGGAAGGCAGCTAAAAAACGGCCGCCCGGTGCTGTATACATCGGGCGGTCATTTAAAATGTATATTTCATTTTTCCGCTTCAAAAGCGGAGTGTCCCTGCATGCGAATCGCCGCAGGATAAACTTTTTAAAGAAAATCACTTCATAAGCAGCGACTTTCCGGTCATCTCCGCCGGCTGCGGAAGGCCCATGAGCTCTAACATGGTCGGCGCGATATCCGCCAGGACCCCATTCTCTCTGAGCTTGTACTGAGGATCCGCATTAAAGAGGATAAACGGAACCGGATTGGTCGTATGCGCCGTATGCGGCGTACCGGTTGCAGGATCCACCATTACATCGGAATTACCATGGTCCGCGCAGATGAACATAACGCCGTCCATCTCCTTCACTGCGTCGCAGACCTTGCCGACACAGGTATCCACGGTTTCCACCGCCTTGATGGCAGCCTCCAGAACGCCGGTGTGTCCGACCATGTCTGAGTTTGCGAAATTACAGATGATCACATCGTACTTATCCTCGCGGATCGCTTCGCAAAGCTTTTCACAGACCTCGGGAGCGCTCATTTCCGGCTTCAGGTCATAGGTCGGGACCTCCTTCGGGGAAGGAACCAGGATCCGGTCCTCACCCTCCGCGGGCGTCTCGATGCCGCCGTTGAAGAAGAAGGTGACATGCGCGTATTTTTCCGTTTCGGCAATGCGCAGCTGCTTCAGATGATTAGCCGCAATGTACTCGCCGAAGGTGTTGGTGATCTCTTCCTTTACAAACGCGACGGTTTTGTTTGCGATCGTCTCGTCGTAATCCGTAAAGCAGGTATACTGCACCGGGAATCTCGGTCCGCGGTCAAAGCCTGTAAACTCCTCATCACAGAAGGCTCTGGAGATCTGTCTGGCTCTGTCCGGACGGAAGTTGAAGAAGACGATGGAATCATGCTCTCCGATCACGGCGGTCGGTCTGCCGTTCTTTACGACTACGGACGGAACGATAAACTCATCGGTCACGCCCTCGGCATAAGAATCATTCATGATTGCCTCTGCAGACGGTTTCTCAATGCCGGTTCCCTTCGTCAGGGCATTCCATGCCTTTTCAATACGGTCATAGTTCTTGTCGCGGTCCATGGCATAGTATCTGCCGCTGATCGTCGCGATCTCGCCCACACCGATCTCTGCCATCTTTTCCTCGAGAGCCTTCACATAGCCGATGCCGCTCTGCGGAGGCGTGTCACGGCCGTCCATGAAGCAGTGAACATAGACCTTCTTCAGGCCTTCGCGTTTTGCAAGCTCCAGAAGTCCGTACAGGTGGGTAATGTGGCTGTGTACGCCGCCGTCGGACAGAAGTCCCATCAGATGCAGCGCCGTGCCGTATTTGCGGCAGTTCTCCACGCTTTCCATCAGTGCCGGATTGCGGAAGAAATCTCCGTCTTCTATGCTCTTGGTAATACGGGTCAGCTCCTGATAGATGATCCTTCCCGCGCCCATATTCAGGTGTCCGACCTCGGAGTTGCCCATCTGTCCGTCCGGCAGACCTACTGCCAGTCCGGAAGCATAGCCCTTTACAAAGGGGCACTCCTTCATCAGGCGGTCCAGGTTCGGCGTATTCGCCATTGCTACCGCGTTGTTCTCTCTTTCCTCACGGAGTCCCAGTCCGTCCATAATCACCAAAACTGCTGGTCTTTTTCCCATTCTTCTCACCTCTGTTTTATACAGGGCAGCATACCTGCCCGGATTCTAATCATTCAGCTTTTCCGGCTGGAATACACCGCCCACAATCATAGCACAATATCAGGAAATAAGTAAAGCCGATTCCATGCACTTATGATATACTTCACTATAAGCTCCTGGAAAACGGACGAAAAAGAAAGCCTGCTTTCTTTTTTCAGGACATTTGACAAGGCTGCTTAAATGCAGTACGGTGCTTCCAGAAACCCGGAAGACCACTACGAAAACATGAGGTGATCTATGGCAGAATTCATCCTGCATTCCGAATATGAGCCGACCGGAGACCAGCCCCAGGCGATCCGGGAGCTGGTGGATGGCTTTCGGGCCGGCAACCAGTTCCAGACCCTTTTAGGCGCCACCGGTTCGGGCAAGACCTTTACCATGGCCAACGTGATCCGCGAGCTGAAAAAGCCGACACTGATCATCGCGCATAACAAGACCCTTGCGGCACAGCTGTACGGCGAATTCAAGGAATACTTTCCCGAAAATGCGGTGGAGTACTTCGTTTCCTATTATGATTACTATCAGCCCGAGGCATACGTGCCCTCGACAGATACCTATATTGAAAAGGATTCCGCGATCAACGACGAGATCGACAAGCTCCGCCACTCCGCTACGGCCGCCCTGTCGGAGCGGGATGACGTGATCATTATCGCTTCCGTCTCCTGTATCTACGGACTCGGTTCACCGATCGACTATAAAAACATGACGGTCTCTCTGCGTCCCGGCCAGACCCATGATATGCGGGACATCATGCGGCGTCTCGTGGATATGCAGTATATGCGCAATGAAATGGACTTTAAGCGCGGCTCCTTCCGTGTTCACGGAGATGTGCTCGAGATCTACCCCTCCTATTCCGGAGGAGAGGCCTACCGCATAGAGTTTTTCGGAGATGAGATCGACCGTATCTCCTCCTTTGATTCCGTGACGGGACACGTCAAGGCAAGTCTGAACCACTGCATCGTGTTCCCCGCCTCTCATTATGTTGTTCCGAAGGAACAGATGGAACGGGCCTGTGACGCGATCCTGGAGGAAATGGAGGAGCGGGTGCGCTTCTTCACGTCTGAAGACCGTCTCATCGAAGCACAGCGCATCGGTGAGCGCACAAGCTTTGATGTGGAGATGCTCCGTGAAACCGGCATCTGCTCCGGCATCGAGAACTATTCACGGCATCTCGCAGGCTCCCCTGCCGGAGCTCCGCCGTATACCCTGATGGACTATTTTCCGAAGGACTTCCTGATCATCATCGACGAGTCCCATATCACGCTCCCGCAGATCCGGGGCATGTATGCCGGCGACCATTCCCGCAAGATGGTGCTGGTGGATTACGGCTTCCGCCTGCCGTCCGCTCTCGATAACCGTCCCCTGAACTTCGAGGAGTTTGAGACCAGGATCGACCAGATGCTCTTTGTTTCCGCAACGCCCGGCCCCTACGAATCGGATCACGAGCTGCTGCGGACAGAACAGATCATCCGTCCTACCGGGCTTCTGGATCCGCCGGTCGAGATCCATCCGGTCGAGGGACAGATCGATGACCTCATTTCCCAGATCCATAAGGAGACCGAAAAGGGTTATAAGGTGCTGGTCACCACACTGACCAAAAAGATGGCGGAGGACCTGACCAAGTACATGCAGGATACAGGCATCCGGGTCCGTTACCTCCACTCGGATGTGGACACGCTGGAAAGAAGCCAGATCATCCGGGATATGCGCCTTAATGTGTTCGACGTCCTGGTCGGCATCAACCTGTTAAGAGAAGGCCTCGATATACCCGAGGTCTCACTGGTTGCAATACTTGACGCTGACAAGGAGGGCTTCCTCAGAAGCGAGACCTCCCTGATCCAGACCATCGGGCGCGCCGCCCGTAATGTTGACGGTCACGTGATCATGTACGCCGACAGCATTACCGAATCCATGCAGCGTGCGATCGATGAGACCAACCGCCGCCGGGAGATCCAGAACGCCTACAATGTCGAGCATGATATCACTCCTGTCTCGATCCGAAAGGCTGTCCGCGAGCTGATGACGATTTCCAAAGCAGCTTCCGATACAGGAAGCCGCGCGGAGAAGGACATCGAATCCATGAGCCCGCGCGAGCTGAAGGCTCTGTCGGCAACGCTGTCAAAGCAGATGCGGGCCGCTGCCGCGGAACTGAACTTCGAGGAAGCCATCCGCTTAAGAGACAAGCTTACCGAGATCCGCAAGCTCCTAAACGACTGACCTTTTTTCAGGGACCGCTTCCCTCTATTACTTCCGCAACTAAATATGCTTCAAAGGTAAAGCCTTTTCTCTGCTCTTTGGCAAGGAAGAGGCTTTCATCATACTTCAGCGCGTATTCCTCCTCCCCGGTCACAAGGGTATAGCTGATCGGTCTATGGGTGACGCTGATCGGTCCTCCTCCCTTCGGGATCGTGACCGGCTCCGGAGGAAAGTACCCGGGAAAGCTTTTGGGAAGATACGTGTCCTCTTCCACTCCGCTGTACTCTTCCGTGACTGTCCTTCCGTTTAAGATATGCGTGACCGTTCCGCTTACGATGACCTCAAAGCCGCAGTCCCTGCAGCGTCCTTTTTCAATATGATGCTCCTCATCCTGAAAGCTGTAGCCGCAGTCCGCGCAGACCTGGCTGTGCGTATGCTCATCGACGGGAACACAGCTTCTGCGTGCATGCGCGCAGCCGCCCATCCGCACGGCTTCGGACAGTCCGGAAACAGGAAACAGGCCGTAATTTACCACCGTATCCGTGCCGCCGTCCGAAACGACATACTCTCCACCAAGATTCAGAAACAGCGTGTCCTCTGTCAGCTCTGATCCAAAATCCGCGATCGCTTCCGCGCCGCTGATCGTCCAGGTGATGCTGATGGACCGTGCGGCTCCGTACCTGACTCTCCTGATCTCCGCAGCGTCGATCGTGACCGTTCCCGGCAGAACAGTGTCTATGATGAGAGAGGTGTCCGTCCTGGAATAATCCGGAAGAAGGATCCGCACATTCGGGTCTTCCTGGTGCAGCTTTGCCGGATTCATCTGTTCCTTTCTCCCGATCTCAAAGCCGTAAAATTTCTTCGGCTCTGCCCTGGCAGACAGGGTTATCTCCAGTGTATTCGGCCCTGTAAGCTGTGCTGATGAGCTTATTTCGGCGCTCAGAATATCCGCTTTCGTTGCGCCCAGAAGCTCCTCCCCCGTAAGTGCGGACGGACCGACCACCGCATAGCCCATTTCAAGCGCAGCTGCTGCCCTTTTCACTTTTTCCTCAGTCCAATAAGATCCCGGCGTAGCAGCCCATATGTCAGCCTCGGAGATCCGGGTGTTTTCATCATCAAGAGGGTCCTCGTACTGCCAATCATCTTCCGGGGACGAAAGGGCTGCCGTGCGGCTGTCGTTTTTCCTGCTGTAATTTCCCGCAGTCGCTTCCTCAAAGCATTCTGCCTCATAGTCTTCTGCCTTCGTAAGCTCCGCCCTTGCGCGGGAGGAGGAAGCACTAAACAGGACCAGCACGATGCTGAACATGAGCGCGATCTTCAGTTCATTTTGGATCCTCATCCTTTATCCTTTCCGATCTCTTTTACGGCAATGCCCACAGGCTTCGGGAGCCAGTACACTGTCAGTTCTGTTTCATAGCTTATCACTCCTTCCTGCTCCCCGATCAGGGCCTCACAGCGGCAGCCCGTCTGATGGTCCGCTCTTGTCAGTCCCGAAAGTGTAAGAACAGGCGAGGTTTCATCGAGCAGTGTATATTCCTGCTCTCCCGGCCGCTTCAGATACCAGCGATAGGACGCCGCACCGTCTGTTTCGGCATCCAGCCGCACGCGGCCGTACTGAAAGGCTGTCCTGCCGTGCTTTTTTCTGTACTCTTCTTTCGTAATAAGCTCCGGGATCTGTTCGATCACCCGGCTGTTGGAGTGAGTCTCATCCCAGAAGTCCTTTATCTCATCAACAGCCGGGTCGTCTGCTTCAAAGCCGTCTGAGGGCAGCGGAGCATTATTTCTCCATAAAGCCTTCGTAACCGGCCGGCCGTCCTCATCCGGCTCCATAAGTGACCGGTCTTCCGGATCATCGGGGGCAAGATAATAAATACTGTCCTCCATAAGAAGCTCCCTGGCATTCTCCGGGGCATCCTGCGGCAGGCCGTTTCCCTTTAAGAACCAGCCCGCGAACCATTTGTCCTGTTTTTCCGGCACTTCGGGGAATGTGATCTGTTCTCCATAGGTCTCCGGGAGAACTACGCCCCCGGAACCATCGGGAAAGCTTCCTCCTTCCGCGGAAAAGCTGACAGAATAGGTATTCGGAACATACTGTCCCGACAGAATGATCCTGGTGCCGTCGATCCTGGAAAGATTTCTCACATAAGCCTCCGGCGGGAGCTCATCTCCCTCCCGCACGGTTCCCTCTACGGGATCCTCTTCTGTTCCGCTGCCTATGACTGCAGCCATGGCCGGGGTATGCATGCTGCCTGCAAGCAGCACGGGGACCAGCAGCTTAGTGATATATCGGATCAAAGTCCTGTTCTTCATATGTGATCTCTCCCCCTTCCAGCCGCAGCTTATATACCGGGGACGCACTGATCCCCGCTTCATTTGCAAGCTCATAACGTACAGCCGCCTCAGGCAGAGCTCCGGACAGCCTTAAGATCAGACGGGCGTCATCATTTCCCGCATGCAGCACTTCCTGCTCCCCTGCCTCCTGCCGCAGAAACCATGAGGTCGTAAATGCCGGGGAGTTTCCCGGCTGTAATTCCGGCTTCAGCTCAACCGCATGTATAAAGCCGTTTTCCGGCGAGGCCTGAAGATGAAGGTCCCATACATCTTCCGGTCCGGTGTATGCCGTGAATCCGTAAATATCAGAAAGCTCATCCCATGCTGTCATGTCGTTTTTTTGCCGTATGTCATCGAAAATTTCATCATATGATACGTCTGTATCGATTATGTTCTGATTTCCTTCCATCTGTGCTGCTGCCAGTGAGAATTCATAGCGAAGCCCCATCGGATTGTCATCCGTAAGGGACGTCACGGTATAGATAAACTCCAGAGAGTCTCCCTCTCTCACATATCCGGGTGCAGACGTCAGCATGGTCTCTTCGCCGCTGCTCCTGGCAGTGTCTGTTCCGTCAGAAAGCTCAATCGCTGCTCCGGGATCGTCCGAAAGGATACGGAGCCTCGGCAGGCAATAGCAGTCCGTATTTCCGTTGTAAGCCGTCCGGAAGATCACGCGAAAGCTCTCCCCCTTCTGAAACGAAAGGAGATGTCCCTGTTCTTCCGAAAGGTCACATTCCGCGGCATGGCCGTTCAGGGAAAAGTCCAGGAATGCTGTCCTCGTTCCGGCATCCGCCCCCGCCCGGTCCGTAAACCAGGCGGAGGACTTTACGGCGCTTAAGGCCATCAGGCCTGCTGCCGAAAGGACAATGCCTTTTTTGATCAGTTTGAACTTGCAGTCACGTATTTTATCCATTCTGTCGTGTGGTCAGTTCGGTTGCGGTGCTGGATCGCATAGGTGCTGACATCGATGCTCACTGCCGCATCCTGAAAATCATTTCCTGTCGCTTCGTTCAGCTTCAGATAATAGGAAAAGGTATGATCCTTTTCCGTTTCACTTTTTTCGGCGTCATTATGCACCGAGCCTGCCAGGGTCACTTCATTCTCCAGGAGATAAACAACAGCATCATAAGGCTCTCCGTTTTCAACCTCGTTGCCCTGTTTATCCTGGTACGAGACCTTGTAGCCGGTAATGTCTTCTCCTCCCGCATTGACCAGGCGGAATGCGGACCTGTCTTTTGTCATCGGTTTGGAAGAACTGATCCGGATCTCGGGACGGATATCCACGGATACCGTGCCGGTATTCGATACCGTAAAGCTGAAGGCATTGCTGTCGCCCGGAACATATTTGCTGCCCTGAACGTCCAGCGCCGTTTTGTCATGCTTGATCCCGATATTCATTGCCTCTACCGTAGAGTGGATCTCCTTCTTATCTGTCCAGTAAGCTGCGGAAACCGCGGCCGTGCCTAAAACAAGAGCAAGCGCAGCTGTCACTGCCAGTACTCTTTTGTTGAATTTGTGCTTCATAGTCCTCTTTTCTTTTTACAGGCCGCCTTCCGGCGGCAGGTTGCTTTTTCCGATATCCTTCATCTACAGCGGATTCAGGATCAGGGTCACCTTTCCTCTGATCTGCGAGGGGGCAAGCCGTTCATGATCCTCGATCCGGTTGGCATCTCCGCGGGTGATCAGATATGCTTCCTCTCCCCGTCCAAACGCACCTTCGTCAATGCCGGCCAGGCGGTGCGTGACGTATCCCCGGTCCGTGTAAAAGGTAATGATATCGCCTTCCTTTACTTCCGTATAATCTGCTTTCTTCAACAGGACATAAGCCCCTGTACGTATCACTGGCTCCATCGATCCGCTCTCGATGATGACGGGCTTATATCCGAAGGCGAACGCCATCTCCCCGGTCATTTTCTCCCGCACGATCATGGATAAACAGCAGGCTGCTGCAAAGACAGCCGCTGCTGTGATGACCGTCATCATGGCATCAAGCACCATGCGTACCAGTCCTGATTTCTGATCATGATTTCTTCTTAGTATCATTTCCGTTCTGTTTCATCGATCCTTCTTCCGCTTCCCCTGTCCTGCAGCCTTCCGCATTCACGAAATACCCGTCAGGTGTCAGCTCATCTTTATACATGGAGCCATAGCTCCGGTGCCCGAGACGGTCATAGACCCACCGCCCGAAGGCGGTGCAGTAGAACCAGTTGCGGCGGTAGGTATCCTCCAGCCTTGCAAAATAGCAGTAATCCGCGCTGCCGTCATCTTTCAGAAAGCCGATCCATCCGCTTAGCATCGCCGCGTTCTGCTCACTTGTGTAGTAAAGGGCTCCATCCTCCGAATCCCTGATCCAACCGGTCTCGAGGGCTCCGAGGTCTCCGTCCTGCAATGCATGCGCGAAATACCAGACTTCTCCTTCCGTACGGATCCAGCCTGTGGACATGATCCCGTTTTCGGCAAAATAAAACCAGCGGAATGCGCCGGAGCCCGGGCTGTACGGATTCCATACCAGGGCAAAGCCGTCCTTGAGAAAGCTCCCGTCCGGAAGCCTGTATTTCCACTGGCGCTTCTCCCTGCTTATAAGTACCCACTCGCCGCAGTCGATCCCCCTTTTAAGGATCCTGAGAGGCGCCGCAAGAGTTTCCGCTGCTCCTCCTCCCGCGATATCCTCTCCAAAAGCAAAGCCCGAGGCCGGCGCCTTCAGTCCGTTTTTGTCATAGCGGCTTTGGATCAGGAGGTTTCCGCTGCCGTCAGAAGACTGTCCGGACAAAACTTCCCCGGGTCCTTTATCAGGATCCATGGCATAATACCGATGCCCCATGCCGTTCCCTTCGTTATCATATGATCCGGAAAGAACATTCGGGCGGTTTTCAAAACGCGGATTGTCGCTGAAGATCAGGACAAGGTCAAAATTCAGCTCTTCTCCCGATATGCGGTTATCCGTTTCTCCCGGAAGATAAAGTCCTGCCGTCCAGCTTCGGACACTGCCCTTTCCTTGTGCTCCGCCCTCAGAGCATCCTTCTGAGATCGGGCCGTCATAAACCACTGTGCCTTTCTCATCCTGAAGAAAAAAATGCATCATATCATACAGGGCGGTATCTTTTTCACTGGCCAGGCACTCCCAGCGTGTATAGATATCCGTTTTCGTATCATTATGGATCCTGAAACGGGTGAGCAGCGTATCGCCCGGCGCCATAAGGCTCCTGCTTCCCAATTCCTCACCGGAGACCAGGACCCAGTTGTCCGAGGGATCTCCTGACACCGTAATATCTATCGTTCTTTCATCGGCATATGCCTCCCTTCCGCAGAAAATTGCGCACAGCAAAAACACTGGCAGCATGCACTGCATGCGCAGATTTTTGATCAGCCTTTTGTTCATACTCTCTCTTTCTGAAATGCAATGGCCGGAACACGGCCGAAGAAATAATCAGATTTCAGACTCAGATAAAGCAGATTTTTGAAGTGTCTACACTATATCAGCGAAGAAGTAACTTGTCAATTTTATTTTCCTCAATAATCAGCATTGCATAAGTTACTTTTCGGATAAAAAATACGGTCTGCAAGGTTTTGCAGACCGTTACTATATCGGAATCGGTTGACGGATATACAAGGAAAGAACAAAACAATGAATGATAAAGCCCCCAGGATTGCTCCGCATTTCATGCTCCCGCAATCCTGCCAAAAATTCGGAAATCGCCGTGCTCC